>JADZCI010000085.1 GCA_020851655.1 Bryobacterales bacterium | reverse complement strand
CTCACGACTCTGGCACGCGATCTAGCCTTGCAGATCGGGGCGAAAGATGGCGGGCTGGCTGTAGCGCTGATGCCGGTCAGACAGATCCTAGGCGCACGGATCGAGATCAAGGCGGGCAGCGACCACGCGGCCGAGACAGCGGACCTGACGCCCGGGCAGACGTGGAAACGCTCCTTCGGCGCCGCACAGGCCGTAGAAATCAGCGTCACGGATGCGGACGGGCGCGAACTACTGCGCTACAAGACACCTGACAAGGCGCCGGGGCGAACGGAATACACTCCCATCACGCGTCCGCTGGAAGATGCGCGGAAGAAGCCGGAGCAGATGACAGCCGATGAGCTGGCCGTCGCCGCCGAGGCGCGTTTCAAAGAGCTCCGGCCGCAAGCCGCCGCCGAGTTGCTGCGCCGCGCGCTGGACCAGGATCCGGAGTTTTCGCGCGCCCATCTGCTGCTCGGAATTCAGGCGTTGACCGACAGGCGCTATCCGGCGGCTGAAGAACACCTGGCGCGGACGATTCGGCGGGACCCCTATGCCGATGCCGCGCACTACTACCTGGCGCTGGCCCGGTTCGCTCTAGGCAAGGAAACGGAAGCTGAACGCGGCCTGTATTTCGTCTGGCCCGGAAGCGCCTACTACGGCGCGCGTGAGTATCAATTGGGGCGCCTGGAGCTACGGAGGCGCAAACACCTGGCCGCCATCCGCCACTTGGAAGGGGCGGCGAACGCCTGGGCGCAGGACCTCGATGCGCGGCTGCTTCTGGCGATCGCCCGGCGCGAGCGCGGCGATAGGGAAGGTGCGCGGCGAGAACTCGATGTGCTGGAGAAGTTCGACCCCACCAGCATGGTGGCGGCGGCCGAGCGGTACCTTTGGGATGCCAACCCTGAAACCGAAGGACGCCTGCTGCGGCGGACCGGCGCGCAGAGCCAGGAATTCCTGGAACTCACCTCCACCTACCGTCTCTTGGGCCGCTGGAGCGATGCCTTGAAATTGCTGCGCGCCGCGGAGAAGAACGTCAAAGACCCTTGGGGCACGCCCGCGGAGTTCTTCTACGTGGCGGCCGAGGCTGCCGCGATGAATGGCGATGCCGCGCAGGCCGCGGCCTACCGCGCCCGCGCCGCCAAAGCCGTGGGCAATGTGGACCGGCTGCCATTTCGCGATGAGAGTGAAAGCGCATTGCGGCACGCCACGCAGGCTGATCCCAAAGACGCCGCGGCGCACTGGCTTCTGGGGTGCCTGTTGTATCACCAGCAGAGGAAAGATGAGGCGATTGGCGAATGGGAATCGGCCGCCGCGGCAGACCCGCGCTCGTTCTCGGCTCACCGGGCCCTGGGACTGGCCTACGCTGAGAAGGGGCTCGCTACCGGGCGCGCCAGCGCGGAATTGGAGCGGGCGGTTGAGATCAATCCCGCGCACCTTCGCACTCTCAACGACCTGAGCAATCTGTACGCGCGTTCAGGCAAGTTTGATGCCCAACTCACTTTGCTCGAATCGGCGCTGCGGCGCGCGCCGGACGACGACGGGCTGGCTGAAGGCGTACTCACGGCCCACATGGCGCTGGGGCGCTATGCCGATGCGGGACGCATCGCCGAAACGCGCCGGTTTGGTCCGCAACACCGGACTTACGCGCTGCGGGACAAGTACCGTTTGTTGCGCTACGCCATGGGTGTCCGGTCGTTCAGGGCAGGGCGTTATCAGGAAGCGCTGGCCTCGTTCGAGGCGGCAATGAAACCTCCGGTCAACCTCGGGCTGGACGATTTTGAGCACCAGCCGTCCCCGAGAATTGATTACGCGATTGGACGCACGCTGGAAGCATTGGGCCGCCAAGCGGAGGCCCGGACCGCCTACGAACGTTGCGCGCGCGGCGTTGAACAGCTAACAGGCGACCGGGATAGCTGGAACAGCGAGAACTTCTACATGGTTCTGGCGCTCGACCGCCTCGGCCGTGGAGAAACGGCAGCGGCGCTGGCGCCCCGATTTGAAGCTTTCGCGGCGCAAGAACTCGATTCCAAATCCGCCACCCGCCGCGCCGAAGCGTCGTTCCTGACCGCCCTGGTGCGCAAGCGCGCCCAGGCTTCGGGTGAAGCACGCAGACTCATGCAAGCTGCCGCCAGCGCCCAGCCTGATTTTCTTCCGGCGCTGTTCGAACTTCGAGGTGACTCTCTTGATCCGCTTCCCTGAGGCGCTTGCGGCGCTGCTGCTCTGGTGCGGCGGGACGTTTGCCGCTGAACTGATCCTTCCCAGCCGCGCGCTTGAACGGACCGGCGAGGCGCACATCACATTGCGCCTTCGAACCCCGGCGACGGGGCAGGGGACGGTTCACTTTCTCTGGACGGACTCCTACGGCCGGGTCGTGGACGACCGGACCATCGAGGTCAGCCTGCACGACGAGAGCGAGATCGGACTTGCGCTCGATATGCGCCGGGCCGTTGCGATGAAGAACACTCTACGAGCTACGTTCTCGCTGAAAGACCGGAGTGAGGAGGCGGAAACGGAACTGCTGGCCAGCCCGCCGGAACGCGATTGGAGCGACTACCACATCATCATGTGGCAGAACCATCCGGCTGAACTCTGGCCGAAACTGAAGCGCCTGGGCATCGACGGCGGGCAGTACAACGGAAAGAACAAGCCGCCGGCGCCGTTCCTGTACCCTTTCAATCTGCGCTGGTATGCGGAGAACATCGCCACCGATTTCTACGCCGAGTATCACCGCTACCGGGCTGACCGCCCCGTGAATTGGTCCTGGCTGCAGGCGAAGGAACTGCTCAAACAGAACCCGGACAGTCTGGAGGCCTTTAAGCGGCGTCCCAGCCTCTCCGATCCGGTGTGGCGGCGGAAGATACACGACCGCCTCGTGGAAGCCGCCAAAGCCCACTCTCCGTACCGCCCGTTTTTCTACGATTTGGGCGATGAATCCGGAGTGGCGGACCTGGCCTCCTTCTGGGATTTCGACTTTTCCGATGCGTCGCTGGAGGGCATGCGGGCATGGCTGAGACAGCGCTACGGAAGCCTGGAAGCACTGAACCGGCAGTGGGGCAGCTCCTTCACGGCATGGGAGCGAGTAATGCCGGACACCACTGCGCAAGCCATGAAGAGAACCGGCGAAAACTATTCGTCGTGGGCGGATCACAAAGAGTGGATGGACATCGCGTTTGCCGAGGCGCTTCGAATGGGCGTTGACGCGGTTCGTTCGGTCGACCCGAGAGCCTATGTGGGAATCGCGGGCGGCCAGATGCCCGGGTGGGGAGGCTATGATTACGCGCGTTTGTGCAAAGTCCTCACCTTTATCGAACCCTACGATATCGGCAACAACATCGAGATGATCCGGTCGTTTGCGCCGGATATTCCGGTCGTGACCACGAGTTTCGCGAGTGGTCCGCGGGAGCGGCACCGCGTGTGGTACGAGCTTCTGCACGGCAACCGCGGCCTGATTCTCTGGGACGACAAGGCGGACTTTGTGAAGAAAGACGGAACCACGGGCGCGCGCGGCGCCGAGGTGCAGCCCTATTACACGGAGTTGCGCGGAGGACTCGGCGCGCTGCTCATTCAAAGCCGGAGGATGAGTGGACCCGTCGCCATACACTATTCGCAGGCCAGCCTGCGCACCCGGTGGATGCTGCGGCGCCGCGGCGAGGGTGAGCGGTGGATCAACCGGACTTCGAAAGATGAGCGGCTGGACAGCGAGTTTCTGCTGCGCCGGGAATCGTGGTGCCGCCTGATTGAAGATCTGGGACTCCAGTACGACTTCATTTCCTACGACGCGCTGGCGCAGGGCGGCCTGATCCGGCAAGGCTATCAAGTCTTGATCCTGCCCGATTCCAATTCGCTGTCGGCCGCGGAGGCCGCCAGTATTCGTGATTTCGCCGAGCGGGGCGGCACGGTTATCGAAGACGGCCCGGCGGGGATCTTCGACGAGCACAGCCGCAGACTGCCTGAGGGGCGGTTCGCCAACTGGTCCGGCCGGTTCACACACATCGACGGCGACATCCCGCACTATTGCCAGGCCCGGCTTATGGGCCAGGAGTCAGGTGTCCTCGGTGCGGCGCGCCGCTTGTTCGCCGGGCCGCTTCAAGCCAACCGCTTCCAGGCCGTCTCCAACGGAGTACAGGGCGCCGCGGGCATTGAACTCCATACGTTCCGCAACGGTGCGGCAACGATCGCCGCGCTGCACTCGAATCCGCAGTTGCGGGTCGATGAACTTGGGCCACCGGAATTCAAGTCCAACGCGCGTTTTGAGAAGCCGGTTCCGGTTACGCTCCGGCTGCCGGAGGAAATGCGGGTGTACGATGTCCGCCGCGGCGCCGCGCTGGGCTTAAAGAAGGAGATTCCGGTTACGGTGGACCCCTACGAGCCTGTGATTCTGGCCGCTGTGCCGTGGGCGCCGTCGCGCCCGCACTTGAGCGCTCCGGGCCGAATTCGCCGGGGAGACACGTTCGTCCTGGGGATCTCGATCGAAAGCCCTCTCGATGCGAACGTGTTTCACCTGGAGACGGTGGATCCGTCGGGGACGGCCGTAGAGTTTCTGTCCGGCAATGTGACCGGGGCCATGGGCCGGGCATCGCGGGTCATTCCATTGGCGCACAACGACCCCGCCGGTACGTGGGAGTTCCGGGTACGCGATATCCTGACGGGTCAAACGCAGGTGGCGCGAACCACGGTCGAGTGATCAGGCGCCGGCGGCGCCGCACCAGCGGCAGACAAACCACAGCAGCGATTTTGCCGCGGCCACGACGGTGTCCAGTTCCACGTATTCATCGGCGCCGTGTGTGTTGCCGCCGCGCGCGCCCCAGAGAATCGCCGGGATGTGGAACACATCCTGGAACAGAAACAAGTCGCACGGTCCTTCGATGCCTTGTACCGCGGGAGCGGTTCCGTTGATTTCCGAAGCGCATCGGACCATTTCAGTGACGACCGCCGAATCCTCACCCACCATGGACCCCGGGATGGTCCGGACGGGGAAGGTGACCTCGGGCGGCACGGGGAAGAAGCCAGGCGCTGAACGCACGGTCTCACTCAACCATGTTTGGAACTCGGCCAGCACCTGTTCGCGGCGCTCCCCGGGCAGGAATTGCCAGTACATTTCCACCTGGCAGGTTTCCGGGATGGTGATAGGTTCGCCCATTCCCCAGGGGCCGGTGCTGATCTTCATGATGCTTACCGGAACTGGATCGGCGAGCGAGGCATAGGCCGGACATTTGAGCGCGTTGGCGCGGCGTTGTTCAGCGAACCTGGCGACCGCGTCCAGCAGGATGCGCAGCGAATCCACGACTCCGGAAGGCATCGCTTTGGACGAAAGAATTCCGCCTGGCGCGCGCAGGGTGATATGGGCAACACATCCGCCACGTTGCGCGTGACAAACCCGGAGAAACGAAGGTTCGCCGATCACCGCGGCATCGGCGTGCGGCCCGCGCAGGCGTCCGGCGAGGGTTCCGTTGGCGCCGCCAAACTCTTCGTCCACCACGGTCTCGATGGTCAAGTCGCCCCGCAAGACGATCTTCAAGTCCTGAAGCGCGCGAGCCACAAAGAGGTTGGCCGCGATACCTCCCTTCATGTCGTTGGAGCCCCGGCCGAGGAGCCGGTTACCCTGTACCTCGCCGCCAAACGGATCCACGGTCCACGGCAGCGTTCCACGGGGAACCGTATCGATGTGTCCGGAGAGGATGAGGGAGCGGCCGCCGCCGGCTCCTGTGTGAGTGGCCGTCAGGTTGGGGCGGTGGGTGTAGTCGCGGCTGGGGAGGAACAGGGGATGCTCCCGCAAGCCCGGCACGCTGTCCAAGGAATACAATTCCGGCACCCAGCCGCTTGAGGACAGGTATTTCTCACAGAATTCCTGGCAGGCGCGCTCAGCCCCGGTGGGCGGTGTGTTCTCCGAGGGGATGCGGACGAGGGATTGGAGCAGCGCCGTCAGGCATTGCTTGTGGTCCTCGACATAGCCTTCGATCCGGGCCTTCAAGTCATCCATCAGTCCACCTCCAGCCGCAGAGGAGAGGAGCGGAAGCCACGCGTGCGCACTGCCAGAAAGAGCACGCCCGCGGCCATCCAACCGAAGCCCGCGGTTTTGGCCGCCGCCGTCAAATTCAACCAGACAAATCCACACACCAGCGCTCCGAGGGCGGGAAAGACCAGGTATGCCGTCAGCGAACGGGTTCCGCGGCGCCGCTCTCGAACCCAGAACTGCGAAATGACACTGAGGTTGACGAGGATAAATCCGACAAACGCGCCGAAATTCAGCAGTTCGACAATCAGCTCGAAGCGCAGCAGAATCGCGCCAGCCAGGCTGCACACGCCCATGAACAAAGTGCTGTAAAGCGGTGTTCCGCTGCGCGGGTCCACGCGCGCGAACGCCCTGGGGATCACGCCATCGCGGCCCATGCCGAACAACAGGCGCGCGGCCCCGGCTTGCCCCGTGAGCGCGCTGGCCAATCCCGCGACGAGCAGGATGAACGTGACCAGGCCGAACAGCCACGCGCCGCCAATGGCCGTGCTGATGTCGAGTATCGCCGTGTCCTTGTGCGGAAGCGTGCGGTAGTCCGGCCACGCCAGCGAGGCCAGGTAGACGGTGAGAAAGCAGATCACGGTTTGAAAAATACAGACCGAGACGGTGGCAAACCCAATATCTCGGCCGGGATTCGGTGTTTCTTCGGCAAGTGTGGAGATGGCGTCAAAGCCCAGGTAGGACGTTGTGGCCAAGGCCGCACCCAACAGGATGGGGCTCACGGCGAACGTTTCGGGGCGGTAGAGGGCTTTCCAGTCCAACAGGACGCCTGCGCCGCCGCCCCGCAGGAGAAAGTTGACCGCCGCCGCCGCAAAGACAAACGCGACGATGGTCATCGCCGACATCAGCCATCGTCCAGCCAGGGCGGTAGATCGAATTCCGCGGGCGTTGACGTACGTGATGGCCACCGAGTAAAGGACCACCCAGAGCCAGTACGGCACGGACGGGACCAGGCGAGCGGAGGTGAGCGAGGCGTAGACGACGCTCAAGAGCGGAATCAACAGGTAATCCAGCACCATCGCCCACCCGGCGAGGAAACCGGCGTGCGGATGGATGGCCTTGCCGGCATAGGAATACGCGCTGCCCGCCAGTGGAAACGCCCCCGCCATGCGCCCGTAACTGGCGGCGGTAAACAGCATGCCCACCATGGCGACCAGGTAGCTGAGCGCGGCATGCCCGCGCGACGCATCTTGAACGATGCCGAAGAACGGGTAGGCGGCGGTGGGGGTGAGAATGACCAGGCCGTAGAGGATCAAGTCCGTGCGGGAGAGCACGCGCCGGAGCGCTGGCGTTTCAGGTGGTTCCACGGCACTCATTATTTGCAGGTCGCAAGAAATCAGGCGGAATTGCTCACTACCCGAATTCCTTGACTCATCGAAAGTATATTGGAACCTGGCTTTGCGGTCAACCTTGGTGGAGTGTGATAACTTCTGTAAAGAAAGAAAGCCCTCAATGAGAGCCAGGTTCACCCTTCCGGCTTTGGCCGCCGTCCTGGGCCTCGCCGCCGCTCAGGAGTTTGTGGACCGCACGCACGGCTCCAGGGTGTTTGGCCAGCCGCGGCGTTATCGCCTTTTCTTGCCCGAAGACTACGACAGCGGCCAGCGGCGCTATCCGGTCATCTACTACTTCCACGGGCACAGCGACCGCTACACCCTGGAACTCTATGACGGTGGTAAAGACACAGCGCCGCGCATTTCGACGTTTGCCGCGCGCAACGGCGTGATTGTTGTGGCCGTGGATGGCTATGCCGCCGAGCACTACACCGGCTTCTATAACGGAACGCCATGGGACGTGATGCGGGACGGCGGGCGGTACGACTTTGGCGAGTATTTCCTCGAACTGGCCAGCCACATTGATTCGACTCTGCGGACGATTCCCGAACGCCGCAGCCGCGCCACAGCCGGGCTGAGTATGGGCGGGTTTATGAGTCTGTTCTTGGCTGCCCGCTACCCAGACCTGATCGGCAGCGCCTCGGCGTTCAACCCGGGACCGGAGTTTTATGCCGGCGAACCGGGACGTAGAGTGCTGTGGCGGCCAAAGGATCACACGCTCAACCTGGGAGGGACCCGAGTGCGTCTCGTGCGGGCGAGCGGCGACTACATCAGCCAGTATCACGAGGAAACGCGCGCCGCCTTTGCCGCGGCGCCGGGCGTCGATTTCGAATTTCGCCAGGACGAGTACCATCGCCACTGGGCCACGTCGATCGAAGAGACGTTCCAGTTTCATATGAAGTCATTTCAGACGCCTGAGCTGAACAACACGCCGGTCGAGTGGACGTACGCCAGCCCGTACCGGACTTTCGACGTGCGGGGCTACAAGGTCTCGACGGATGCGGCACAGCCCGGCTACACGATTCTGACCGGCGCCGGGATGGGTGGTTTTCGCATCACGACACGGCGCTGGGCTCCCGATGGACCAGCCATTCCGGAGTCCCGGATTACGGTGATGACGGCGCCGCTGTATCGCGCGGGTGCGGCCTACACGGTGGTCAGTTCGCCGTTGGGCGCGGGAACACTGGAACGGCGGCAGGTTGTAGCCTCGGCTGAAGGAGCGCTCACCATCCAGGTGAGCGGCGCCGGGCGCCAGATTGCGATTCAAGGCGAAGGCACAGGCTCGGAACCGCCAGTCCTGCTTCCGCTCACCCGGCGTGATGTGCTGCGCGTGAAGCCCGCGGCCGAGGTGAAGCTGCCGCTCAAGATCTTCAACCCCCGGCCGGTGGCGCTTGAAAACGTCAAACTGTCCATTGAGTCGGAGTATCCGCAGGTCTCGCCTCAAACGCTGGCGGTGGAGATTCCAAAGCTCGCACCCGCCGAAACGGTTGACCTTTCGAAACAATGCGGAATTCGCGTTACCACGGGAGCGGGTGATTTCACGCGGATACGGTTTGTGGTCAAGATCACCTACGACGGCTGGCACACGGTGGAGCGGTATTTTGACGTCATGGCGGCGCCCGAAGTGCTGCCGCCACCGGATGCGGTGGAATTGCTGGACGGCCGCACATTCACTTTCGACGTATTCCGCCAGAAGGGCAATCAGGGCGGCGGCGGAATCGTCAAGCGCACCGTGACCGAGGGGAAGGGAAACGGCAATGGCATGCTCGAACCCGGTGAACAGGCAACCGTGTGGGTCAGGATGCGCCAAGGGATGGACGCCTACGACAAGAACACATGGCATCGCGCCCGGATCTACTTCGACTCCGATGCGCTTGAAGAAGTGGACATCATCGAAGAAGACAAGCAGCGGGAATGGACTGGCGCTAAGGACCGTACGAGCCTGATTGAATTGAGGGCAGCGGCGGCAAGCCTTCCCGTCATACTGAGTAACGAAAGCTGGAGTTTCGCTTTCACTCCCGACGTGCGATACGGCAAGGAGCGCCTCTACCAGGCGTTCCAGCTACACACGACGCACCTCCACCAGTTCGATTTGCGGCGGGGAAAATGAGGGCTACTTGACGTTTTCCTGGGGATCCTGCGCCGGGCGTCCAACCACCTCAACCAGGCCGGCAATGGCGCCCAGACTGTCGTAGACCGGCGCCAGCACCGAGACCATGCCACCGCGGCGCGAGGCCGTGATACGTCCCTCGCCTGCCAGCACACGCTTCATTTCCTCCGGAATCTCCTGGTGCAGGTCGCCCCACTTCCAAAACTGGCTCATCTCATGGACGTTGCGGATCAGGATTTGAATGCGCGGCGGGTTTGCCGGAACCGGCATCCAGAGGTTGACGTCGCAGGGAAAGGAGACCAGCCGGGAGAGCCGGATCAGTGTCTTCTTTGTCTGGATATAGGCGGCGTGGTTTACGTCGAAGTTGTCGCTGGCAAACCATGGGTCCTTCGGATGCTCCTTGAGCATGTAGCCCATGGACCGCTCCGTCTGGATCCGCTTGCAGACGTCGCCATCGACCATGACGGAGGCCGTGCGGGCCACCATGTCCAGATCCCGCGCCAAGTCCGCGGGAGGTTCCTGGGCACAGGCTGCTACAAGAGCCACGCTGAGGGCCGCGGGAAACTTCATGGCCGCTCCTTTACTTGTTCCAGAATGTAATTGCGCACACGCTGCCAGGCATCAGGATCGAGATGGTCGAACTTGTCACGATCCGGCTGGGGTACTTTGTCGAGATCGTCGTTGGACCAGTCCTGCGGCGGCGTGCCGGCCAGCGGCGGACGCGGAGTCCACCATTGCTCGGGCGTCGTGCCGTTGAATTGGCGTGCGACGGCGGTGCGCACGCTGGCGGGCCCTTTCGTCTTCTCAATGCTCTTTAGCATTGCCAAGTCGGCGGCGACGTTCCGCTCCACTTTCAAGCGGAGGCTTGGAATCGGACCGGAGATGCCGAACCGGTCACCCGGATAAGCCAGGACCGTATCGCCGCCGCCGAAGTTGAACCAGGGGTCGGATCCCGGGTCGGTGGTCAGCCAGCGCACGAAGCCATCGATGTTCCACATCCAAGCCCGCGCCACGCCGGTGGCCACATGCACCGGGGGTTGATCGACGGACGGGGTTCCGCCATAGCTCCACACAATATCTCCGCGGCCTTTCAGCAGGGGTACTGCTTCCGGGTACCAGGAGAACATTCCTCCTCCGCAGACCCAGAAGTTGATGACGCCCGCGAGTTCCTTGAACTGTTGCTCCATGGTCCAACTGGCATCGGTGCGGAAGACGAACCGTACGGGCGAATCTTTTGGCACAGCCAAGTCGAGCAAACGCCTGTACTCGCGAAAATACTCGTAGTCCCGCGGGAACCTGGTCTCATCGCCGTCCCACGGGAACGCTTTGTAGCGCTTCTTGTGATTGAAGAAGAGTTCGAAGCGGGTCTTTGTCCAGCCCTTTTCTCTGAAGTGCCGCTCCATTTCCGAGACGACATTGACGAACTCAACCTCGTAGCCGGGTTCGCCCCAATTGACAAACGAGGCGGGCCATTCGGGGTTGACCGGCAGATAGACGTAAGGGATGGGCTGATCTGGACGGCGTGATTGGGCAAACGCGGTTCCATCGAGCAGCGGGCCGTAGTGGCGGTCATACAGATCCCAACTGGCAATGTGGCGCTTCCTACCCTCTCCCGCGAGGGCGGGGGCAAACTCCGGTCCGACTTTGCCGCCGTGGCCGTAGCCCAGTTGATGGAAGATGCCGCGATGCTCGTAGAACAGGCGGTGGTAGTCGTGGATCAAGCGGAAGAACGAAGGGCTGGCGAAGAATTTGCCTTCCGCGCGGACGGCCGAAGGGTAGTATCCGGCCAGCCACTGTGACCCGTAGCTATTGTGATCGATGGAGAGCGCGTCTTCCGGCGGGACAACGGCAGCCAGAACTTCAACCTGAACTTTTCTTGCGACGGACTTGCCGCCGGAAGAAACCGCCGCCACAACGTCATAGACGCCCGGCGGGGATGCCGGAGGAATCCAGATGTCGAGCCAGAATGCCTGGGCGGTCTGCCGTTCGATGCGATTGTCGCGATCCGGCAGGTGGCCGGAGTAGCCGGAGTCCACGGGAACGAGAGCGTCCGGATAGTAGGCGCCGCCGGCTTTGAGACGATGGAACCACTCCCGGAACAAGCCGGCCTCGAGCCCGCTGCGCGGCGGGACGGAGACGCGCAACTGATAGTCGCCGCCGTCCGGAAGCAGAACGGCGAGATGGCATGAGACGTAGTTGCCGCGCGCCGAAGCCAGACGCAGCGATTCGCCAAGCACGGCGCCCCCCGCACTGTCGGCCGCGACGATTCCGCCGAAAGGGTCGGGGCGCCTGGATTCGGCCGACAGCTTGAGATCTTGTGCCGCGGCCACTGCGCCAAGAACGAGTGCCGCCGCTGCGAGTCTTGACATTCGTCTCCCCATGTTCAACGCGATGGCGCCTCGATGCGAATCCACTCGTTGACCAACCCTTGTCCAGCGTTGACTGTGTAACGCGCCGGCATGCCGGAAACGTCGAAGACAGACGAGAACGAGCGTTCGCGATCGCCTTCCTTCCAGGCATGCGTTACACGCAAGGCGCCGGGATGGGCGGGAGGATGGTTGACCAGGCTGTTGGCGATCACCTGTTCGAGGGCGGCGTCTTGCACTGTGATCTTGACTTTGGCCGCGGCCCGCAGCGTTTGATTGAACCACATGGTGGGCATTTGATGCTCGGGATGCGGCCGGAAATCCTGGCGCAAAGTCCACGAGCGGCCCTCATCTGTGGACGTCGAAACTGAGACCTTTGGCGACTTTCCTTCACGCCTGGCCAGGATGCTGACCCTGGCCTCTTCAACGCGGGCGCGAACCCCCAAGTCAAACATGAGTTCACCGGGTTTGGATGGATCCTTCAAGGTCCGGTAGGGCGATGCGCCCGCCGCATTCAGGTTGACGGGCGTCTCATTGGGCAGCTTGCGACCCCGGTCCCAGAGGCTCCGCTCGTAGTGCACCGAATGGGGCGAAACGCTCAGCGACATCGCGTTGTCGCCGGGGATGAGGCGCGGCAGCGCCATGGGCGAGAGTTCCACCCAGGTTTTGACGCGCAGCTGGCTCAAGCCCGCTCCACCGGAGCGGTCGGTCCAGGTGAACCGGACCTGGTAGCCGGGTTCACCGGCGATCCAGCGGGTCAGGTCCACTTGGAACGGGACCGCGCCCAACAGTTTGTTAGTCCATACATCCTGCCAGGTTCGTCCATGGTCGGTACTCACCGAAATCCGGTTTGTGTCCTGTTCCGAGCCACGCCAGAAATAGCCGCTCACGACTGCGCCGTCCCGGTCGTCGTCCGGGCCGGACAAGTCGTTCTGCAATCCCGCGATGATCCATGGGGTGGTGACGTCGATGATCAGGACCGCCTCAGATCCTTGCGAGGCCGCCATCAGCGCGGGTTTCTTGGCGTCCGTTCCGGCTCGAATGCCGGTGGCGGACTGAGCTTCCTTAAGGAAGGCCGCGGCTCTCAGATCCGGCTCATAGTCGAACCGCGCGTTGCCGTAAGCGGCGGGCCCGCTGTCCCGCCACGCCAGCGATCCCTTGCGCACCGGTCCGAGCGTCCAGTAGTCCAGATACTCCGTGCCCAGGTTTCGAGGTAACGCGCGTCCGAGAAAGAAGCGCCCCTGTGGCTTAAAATACATGGTCACCGCCTCACCGGTGCGCAGGTCCAGTTCCATCAGGTGAGCGTTTGCGTAAGCATGGTAGTCCTTCTGATTGTCCTTGTGCCGGAACACGTCCGCCATGTCCGCCTTGTCGTCAAAGGGAAAAAAGGGTGTGGGCGGATTCTTCTGCGTCAGGAAGAGATCGGGGCGGGCAATGATCTCGTCGATGGACGCGATGGTCTCTCCATCGGGCAGAAACACGTAGCCGAACATGTCCGTGTCGATATAGTTCCACTTGCCTTCAAACCAGACCTCGGGGACTTCATGGTATTGAAATCGCCGGACCCGGGCTTTCATTCCCGCCAGATTGTAGAGGGCGGCCATGGCCGAGCTGTTGTTTCCGCACAGTGCGTAGCCATACACGCTGATCAGTTTCAGGGGGTCCGTGACGGGAACTCCTTCCTGCTCGACGGGGCCGATGAAATGGATGAAGTGCTCCATGCCGAACCGGTGCAGCGCCAGAGCCCTCTGCCGGTCGCTGGACGCCCCTCGGGTCACGCTTTCCACGATGGAGTCAAGGCTGCTGGCGCCGGGTTGGGCCGAGCCGCTCAGGCGGATGCCCTTCTGCCCGGCGAGCATCGCCGCGGGCAAGAGGAGCGAGAGGAGGATGAATCGCATGGTTCTACTTGCCGGACTGCAGACCTTCACTGACGCCCGCGCCGTCGCCATCGGCAAACAGCGTGGCAAAAGGTAGTTGGACCGCACCGATCAGCGGGGCATCGGGCCCCAGCGCGCTTGGACGAAGCAGCAGGTTGTTGAAATTGGAGAATTCGTCGCCGGAGGGAAACTCTTCCTGGACGGCGGCGGCCACGAGAGGCCAGGCTTCGGTGATGACTCCGTCGATAACGATCGCATCGGCATCGAGGACCCAGACCAGGTTGGATAGACCAATCCCCAAGTAGCGTGCCGCCTGTGCCACTGCCTGCCGGGCGGCGTCCTCGCCGTTCATGGCCAGGTGGCAGATCAGCCGGGCCCGGGCTGACGATTCCCCGGACTTGGTCCTTCGCCCGGCGCCGCTCAAGTCGGCATATACGTCGCAGAGACCCGGGTTGGACGCCAGGGATTCCAGGCAGCCGGGCCGGTCCTGCTTTCCCCCTCCTGGTGAATCGGCGACGACCATCTGACCCAACTCGCCGGCGGCCAAATGCGGGCCGCGCAGGAGACTGCCCTGGAGAACAATGCCGGCGCCAACGCCTTCGTCGATCCGGACATAGAGGAGGCAGTGCGCGTTCTGCAGATCGCTCCATCCGAGATTGAACTCGGCGAGGGCCGCGGCGCGCACGTTATTTTCGACGCGCACCGGGATGCCGGTCCGCTCGCTCAGTGATTCCCCGATTCGCGCACCGCTCCAGTTGGGCTGGCTGCCGATGATCACGGTGCCGGTTTCGTTGTCCACCACCCCACGAACTGAGACCCCGATCCCGGCAAGCCGGTCTGAACTGATCCCGGCGCCGAACTCGCGGCATTCGCGAGCGATGAGATCAAGAGCGGCTTCCACGGGAGCCGGAGTCCGCAAGGAGGTGGTTTCCAGCAGCCGGCCGTTGAGAGACCCGGTCGAGACACGGGTTTCCCAATTCTGAATTTCTACGCCGATGGACCGGTAATGGCGGTCGTCGAGTTCCAACCGGGTTCCCGGACGGCCGCCGGTGGAGTTCTCGGCGCCCTGCTCGACGACCAGCTTTTCGCCGATCAGCGTGGCGATGATTCTCGAAACCGTACCCTCCGACAGACTGCTGCGCCGGGCAATCTCGGCGCGGGAAAGCCTTTGAAACCGCCGCAGTAGCTGCAATACCAGGGCGCGGTTTACGTTTCGCATCCGGCCGGGATGCAACCCATGGCGCAACGGACCGAGTGAGCGCCTCATGCCGCATAAAGCTTAACTTACTTGTGATTCCAAAGTAAATAGGCAAGCGCTCCGGAGATTTACCGCAACCCCACCCTTGACGTGTACGCCGGGTTCCCGTATACTCGATTCGATCAAGTATCATGGCCCAGGGGCGGAGTCCGGTCTCGCCGCTTTCATGCAGTTCGCAAGAAAGTACCCGGCCCCGGGAAATGGGAGGTACCGATGCACGTCCAGTCATTTGAACTCGAACGGATCGGGGGGCGGCGCCTCGCCGCGCTCCTTACAATATTGATTCTGCTAGCCGGCGTTGCTGCCGCGCAGGTCGCCACCGGTGTGATTCGCTGCCAGGTGGTGGATGCCAGTGGCGCACTGGTTCCCAACGCCAAGGTTGAGGTTGTCAGCCTCGGAACCAACCAAAAATGGGAACGAAATTCCTCCTCCGACGGTGAAACCTCGTTTGTCGAGTTGCCTCCCGGAGAGTATTCGATCCAGGTGAATTCGACCGGGTTTGCGGAGTGGAAAGGGACGCTCACCCTTCGCGTGACGCAGCTTGCCACGGTCGTGGCGACGCTGTCGCCGGCGACCACGACGACGGTGGTTGAAGTGGCTGACGTGACGCCGGTCATCACGACGCAGGCGTCTTCGCTTTCCGACGTGAAGGAATTCAACCGCATCACGACCCTGCCGCTCGCCAACCGCAACTTCCTTTCGATCCTGAACTTCACGCCGGGCGTGGTCTCGGCGGGCTTTGCCGGACAAGGCTCGGGCTACACCAGGATCAACGGACTTCGTGGAGGTTCGGTGGAGTACCTGGTGGACGGCATGAGCGCGACCGAGCGTTATACGAACGAACTGCAGCGCACTCCCCAGCCGATCGATTCCATTCAGGAAATCAAGATCAGCACCACGAACGCCACGGCAGAGTACAGCCGTCCGGGAACGGTTGAAGTCGCCACCAAGAGCGGCACCAACCAGTTCCACGGCAATCTGTTCGAGATGCACCAGAACAGCAAGTTCAAGGCTAAGGACTTCCACACGTCCAGCGTCAACCATCTGGTCCGCAATGAATTCGGCGGCAACCTGGGCGGCCCGGTTTGGATTCCGAAGATTTATGACGGGCGCAACAAAACCTTCTTCTTCATCGATGGCGAGGGGATCGTGCAACGCTCGGCGGGTGTGTACCGCGTGATCGTGCCAAACGCCAACTGGAAGAAGGGCGACTTTTCCGATTACACCGAAGATGCCGGTAACCGCATCACGGTCTACGACCCGCTGACGACGCGGCAATTGCCTTCCGGCGCCTATGCGCGCGATCCGTTCGCAGGCAACAAATTGCCCTCGGCGCGCTTGAACGGTCCGGCGACAAAGGTGCTCTCCTACGTTCCCGACCCGAACGTCAACACGCCATATTGGGAAGGCCCGAACTGGGAGCGGCCGAATGCCGGCGCGATGGACGACAAGACCTTCTACACGGTCAAAGGCGACCAAATCATGGGCGCGCACCGGCTCTCGGTGCGATACAGTTACACAAACCGGAACCGCCTCGGGCCCCGCTACTTCCTCAACGACAACGTCGGGATCGAAGGTGGACACAACGCGGCCGTCTCACTGACAAGCATGATCCGGCCGACTGTGGTCAATGAAGCCCGGGTCGGCATACAACGGTTCCGCAGCTACCGCGGTCCAATCCTGCTCGATCCGCCCATCACGGAGACCGTCGGCCTGCCGACCTATCCCGGGACGGTTGCCTGGCCCGGCGTGTATTTTGGCGACTGCTGGACATCGGGTTGTACGGGTTACTTCGAGGGGATCGACCGCGACAACCCGCAGGACGCTCCGATGCTGGGCTATCAGTTCGCGGACAACCTGAACTGGAACAAGGGCCGGCACGAACTCAAGTTCGGCTTCCTGCTGGCGACTAACGCGGTGAACACCTACGAAACGGGACAGCCGGGAGGCGATTACAACTTCTCCGGTCTGTTCACCGCCCTTCAAGATCCGGCAGCGGTTGCGGCGGGCACGACGGACGTGCAAAAGGTGAACACGGGCGCGGCTCTGGCCGACATGCTGTTGGGGCATGTCGATGGCTCCTGGCTCAACCAGTATCCGCGCTTCTACACGCGGCAGAAGCAGTTTTCCGGGTATGCCCAGGACAACTGGCGTGCTTCGCGGAACTTCACGCTGACGCTGGGCATCCGCTACGAGTACTGGACTCCGATGAGCGACAAGCGGGATTCGGCCAGCACGCTCTACTTTGCCGGCAATACGGCCCAAGTGGTCTATCCCGGCGCACCGCCCATCACCAAGCAGGGATTCCCGCAGAACGTCGTGGATGCGTTCACCAAAGCAGGTTTGGTCTTCAAGTCCGCCCAGGAAGTGGGTTATCCGGACAAGCTATGGAGCATGCCGAAGAACAACTGGGCGCCTCGCGTCGGCTTCGCCTACCAACTCGCCAACAAGACCGTCTTCCGCGGCGCCTACGGCATCTACTATTGGGTGATGCCGCTGGTGCAGTATCACCAGAACACGCGCAAGAACGCCCCGTACAGCTATAGCTTCGAGAGCCTCACCGATCCGAACGACAACTTGACGGCCGAGCTGGTTTTCCCGAAAGGCGGCTCGGAATTTCAGAATCAGAGCCCGGGCGCGCGGGATTTTGGCAAGAAGTTCATCAACCCGGACGCGCTGTCGATCTCCAAGGGTTCCGGTTGGCGCATCCTGCCGTGGGACACCCAGTTCAAGACGCAGATGGCGCAGACCTGGAATGCGACGCTTGAACACGAATTGCCATGGAGGTTGGGTTCGCGGGTTTCCTACATCGGCACGCAAGGCAGCAACCTCGAGGTGTATGATCCCATCAACTTCACGCTTCCCAGAAAACTCGCGCCAGGGTTGACTCCCGCGCAGCGCCGCGCCTATCCCGACTTTGCGACCAGCGATACCAACGCCATGGATCTGTTGACGTGGGCCGGTTACTCCAACAGCCATCAAATGCAGTTGGAGTTGAAGCGCAACTTCTCCAACGGGCTGGTCTTCCAGACGTTCTACACCTACCAGCGGGCGCTCACTACGTCGGAAGGCAGCAACAACTCGTATGGTGGATTGGAGGTTCCTCCGGGTGCTTTAACGAACGGTGCACCACTGTCCAAGAGGTTGGATATGATTTACGCCAATGACAGCTACCTGCCGCGCTATTCGTTCAGCATCAACGGCACCTATCCGCTGCCGTTCGGCAAGGGCAGGCCGTTCGTTTCGGGCGCTTCGAAGCTTGTCGAGGCGCTGGCCGGTGGCTGGAACATCGGCGCATTTTACTACTGGCGAAGCGGCTTGTTCTTTGCGCCGTACTTCAACGTGCGCGGGTCCAACACGGTGCTGACCGGCCAGAATGCGTCTCCGATCCTGCCGAAGGAACAGCGTCAAGCCGCGCGCTGGTTTGACCCCAGAGTGTGGCGCGCCGACCTGGGCGCCGCCTACAACGGAGAGCCTTGGGCGCGCCGCGCCGACACGCTGGACAACGACTTCCTGAACAACGTGCCCCGTAATTTTATGACCGGTCCCGGCTTCTACAACATCGATTTCTCGGTCATCAAGTACGTGCCGGTCACCGAGCAGGTAAGGGTGCGGCTCGACCTGCAAACCTTCAATCTGCTCAACCACAAGAACTTCGGCTTACCCGGCGCCAACGGGGTCATCAACTCGGGAGTTGGCGGTCCGCGGCTGCTGCAGTTCCAGGCTCGGGTGGAGTTTTAGGGTACCCTTAGCAGGGGCTGGCATAGCCGGCCCCATTGCTACTTGCCTTCCAGGTCCCGCCAGTCGAGCTTGTCTTGGCGAAGCGGTTTGGCGTGTGAGGCGGCGTAGCTGTTTCGCGCCGCGCGGATCTGTTCAACCCACTCGCCGAACGGCAACTGCAGTTCGCGTAGAACCAGGTACGACATATCCGGCGTACGATCACCCAGGTGGTCCTTGACGTCGTCGTGGTCGTGGCGGAACCGCCGTCCGTTGGCTTCCATCACGCGGGGAAACTGACTGCGGTTCCAAGTCGCCACCGCTTGTTGATAGACGCGATTTCGCCTGTCTCGAATCTCCCGGGCGATGTTGAGCGCCTGGTCGGCGGCTGCGAGGACGTCATCGTCATCATCGTCCGAGGTCCGGGTCCGCTCGAGCACGCGGAGCATCCGGGCAATGTCCCTCAGCATAACGAACCCCTCGCGCGTCAGCCCCGCGATGGACAAGAGAACCTCCACGTTGTACCGGTTTGCGGTTGCGCGCCGCAGGTTACCGCCCAGCAGACCCAACAGGAGGTCGTTCTCTTCGATCGCCCGGTCAGCGAGGTCCAGCCGCTGGGCATTGTCGCGAAGCCAGGTGGAACGGATGGTCAGATCCGCTCCAGGCGCGGGCGGCAGCGGCAGCGTCTGATCCCGAGCCGGTTTGGGCGGATCGTATATGCCCGCAGAGTAGCCGAAGATTGGCTTGCGGGCGGTTGATTCGGTCTGCTCCCACAGATCCCACCACGCCTGGGCCTGATAGCTCAGAAGCTGATACACCTGGCTCATTCCTTCAACGCCGGGGCCGTAGAAAAGTGGGTAGAAGGAGGCCGTCAGTTCGTCCGTGTTGGCGTTTGGGTTCCAGGCGGCCGATGGGATGGTGGCGTATCCCAGCCAGAAGGTCTCGGCGTGAAGCCCGGAGTCGCCCCAACCGGCCACGGTGGCTCCAATCAAGTCGCTGTTTGTGCGCGCGGTGTCACCGGCGATCTTGCGGAAGCCGTCCCGAACCCGCTCGGCGCCTTGCCGCGCATGCAGACGCCGGGAGCGAGGTAGCGCAACGTACTCGGGGAAAAGCCGCTCCTCGCCCTGGGTGGAGGTGTAGATCATCTGGCGGATGCCCAACTCGCGGTAGGCCCGGTCGGTCTCCGGACCATTCACTTCGCCGTTGACGATGTGCCGCGGGAGCGAGGACAGGTCGGTTACCTTCAACGGAAATTCACCCCAGAAGATGACGGTACGTCCACGCGCGTGCAGATCGTCCGCGATTTCCGAGACAAACGACGCCAGCAGCTTACCCACGCTTCCCTTGGCTTCGGCCGCCGCCTTTTCGCGGCACCGCGGGTTGTCAGCCAGCCCCACGTAGTAGGGTTCGTCGGTGGAGAGATAGACGTATTGAACTCCGGGATTGGCGTCGAGGAGTTCGTGAAACATCGCTTTCATCAGCTTCACGGCGGCGGGGTTGACGACGCACAGTTCGTAGTTGCTGTTGGGGAAGGCCCGGAGACTTGCGTACTCGGGATGCTTCAGGATGAACGCGATGTGGGCGGGCGCGTCGAGGAAGGGAATCAGTTGGACGTGATAACGCGCCGCGTAAGCTGTCAGGTCGCGGTATTCGGCGGGTGAAAGAGCGTGAGGCTCGACTATGGCGGGGGCGCTACTGTACTGAAAGTGCCCTTCAAGCTTAAGGGTGAAGCCGTTGATCTTGAAGTATGCCGCCTGGCGAATCGCCTGGCGCAGCGTTTCCGGCCGGTCGAGGTGGTGTGCGTCGTCCCAGTAGATATTCCGAAGCCCCAGATCCGGCCAGTCTGTGATGGATCCCTCGGGAAGCCAGAAACGCCCGCGGCGGAGGGTGACGAGTTGGAGCAAAGTGGCGGCGCCGTAGAACAAGCCGGGTTCCGCATTGGCCGTGATCGTGATACGGCGTGGTGCGAGTTCCAGGCGGTAACATTGCCGCAGGATCTCACCCCGGTCACGCTGCAACGCTTCGCCGGGCGTGACGCTGTCCGGCTTTACGTTCAACACCACGCGCGCCGCGCCGCTGGAGTTCAGACGAATCCCGAAGCGTTCCTGGAGTTCACGCGTGACTTCCTGCGCTACGCCCGCGTGGCCCTCCACGCCCCAAGCTTCTGTGATCTCGAAATCCGCCGGACCCAACTCCACGGCGCGAGGAACCGGGATGACTGAATATCCGCGCGCGCCAAGCGGGCTCAGCG
>JADZCI010000084.1 GCA_020851655.1 Bryobacterales bacterium | reverse complement strand
GCCGTGATGCGGTCGCCTTCGGCTCCGCGAATGACGGCGCGTTTCGGCGCCAGCGGATCGTACCCCAGTTGATTGGTCAGTATTTGCGGCGGGCCCGCGCCGGCTGACAAAAACGTAAAGAAAACAGCCAGAAATCGTGACATAGGATTGCTCCTATCATATGGCGCATTGCGGACGGGATATGCTCGGGACCATGGACTCGGCCTCGCAACAACCGGAGTCCGCCAGAATCCAGTCGATCGATATCTTCCGTGGTCTCACGATGGCCGTAATGATCTTCGTGAACGACGTCGCAAGCGTCAAAGGGCTCCCCTGGTGGACGTATCACATGCCTGTCGGGCAGAACGGCATGACTTACGTGGATGTCGTCTTTCCCGCGTTCCTGTTCATTCTTGGCATGGCCATCCCGCTGGCGGTAGCCCGCAGGGAACGGAAGAGTGGCGCCGGACTTGGTCTCTGGACGCATATCGTGATGCGCTCGCTGAGCCTCGTCGTTTTGGGCGTGATTCTCGCCAATGCCTGGAAGGCGGATCCCAAGCTCACAGGCTTTCCGGATCACACCTGGCCTACGTTCGCGCTGGTGGGCGCTATCCTGTTCTGGCTGGTTTACCCGCGGGGTTCGCATCAGACCTGTTCGCGCGTGCTCAAGTACGGCGGGCTTGCCATGCTGGCCGTGGCGCTTATCTTGTTTCGCCGCACCACGCAGTCCGGAGAAACCGCGTGGCTCGACTTTGGCTATTGGGAGATCCTCGGGCTCATCGGGCGCGCCTACCTGGCCACGTGTATTCTCTATGTGCCCCTGCGGAAGATCGCCTGGGCGCCGGCCGCTCTCCTGGCCGTGCTCACCGCTTTGAACGCCGCCTCGCGTATGGGTATGACACCCTGGCGGCGGATCTTTCCCTATGCCCTGTGGCCTTTCGATTCCGGCGCATTGCCTTCTATTGCGATGGCCGGAGTCGTGGCCTACCAGATCTTCTTTGGCGGCCCGGCAGGCCGGCCATTCCGCCGCCGCGCAGCCTTGGGCATCGCCTACGCCGCGGTACTTTTCACAGCCGGTTGGGCCTTAACACCGCTGGGAATCTCGAAAAACGCCGCGACCCCATCCTGGTGCCTTTTCAGTTCCGCCATCAGCACGCTACTCTTTGCCGGCGTCTACTGGCTGGCCGATGTCCGCGGCTATAGCAATTGGGCGGCATTCGCCCGCCCGGCGGGCGCAAACACGCTCCTTACGTATCTGCTTCCAGACCTGTTCTACTTCACCTGTGGCGCCGCGTATGCGTCATGGACGCCGGGCTACGGATGGCCCGGCGTGGTGAGAGCCATCCTGTTCACCGCGGCCATGCTGGCGCTGTCGGCCGTTCTCACGCGCAAACACGTGAGGATGCAGTTGTAGAATTCCTCCTGGAACCGCTCGCTCAAAGAGTGCCCAGACACGACTCCAACTGGTCGACGGCGAAATTCGCCTGGTCTTTCGTCAACACCAGAGGTGGAGAAAGTCGGATCGATGTGGGGCCGGCTCCCAGCACCAGGACACCTCGCGAAAAGAGCATCTGCAAGACGCGGTCTCGAAGATCGGGCGCCATGGCTCGCGTTTCCTGGTCGCCCACAATTTCGATTCCCACCATCAAGCCTCGCCCGCGAACCTCTCCCACATGGGGAAATCGCCGGGGCCAGTCGCTCATTCTCGCGTGCATGTGAGCGCCAAGGCGCGCGGCGTTTTCGAGCAGTTCCTTCTCCAACAGTTCCACCGTCGCCAGCGCGGCTGCGCAGGCGACCGGATTGCCGCCGAAGGTCGATGCGTGCGCGCCCGGAGTCCACGTCATGATGTCGGCCCGCGCAATCGTTGCGCTGAGCGGCATGCCGCTGGCGATCCCTTTGGCCAGCGCCACGATGTCGGGGACCAATCCGAAATGTTCCGATGCGAACATCTTGCCGGTCCGCCCCATGCCGCACTGCACTTCATCGGCGATCAGGACGATCTTGTTCCGTTGCGCAATCGCCTGAATCTCGTCGAACCACTTCCGCGGCGGCACGACATAGCCGCCCTCGCCTTGTATGGGCTCAAAGGCAATCGCCGCCACCTCCTCGGCCGGCAGGATCGTCTTCAGTAGCTGGTCCTCGATGACCTTCAGGCACTCCACATGGCAGGTGTCCGGGTGCTTGCCGTACACGCAGCGATAGCAGTAGGCAAACGGAATGTGGCTCACGCCCGGCATCAAAGGCGAAAAGCCCTTTCTTTGGACGGCCTTGCTGCCCGTGAGCGCCAGCGAACCCATGGTCCGCCCGTGAAAGCCGCCGAGAAAGGCGATGAACTTGTCCCGCCCGGTATGGTAGCGGGCCATCTTGATCGCGGCTTCGATGGCCTCGGTTCCGGAGTTGCCAAAGTACACGCGCCTCGCGCCGCCGCCCGGCGCCAACCGGGCAAGCGTTTCGGCCAGTTGCACCATGTTTTCGTAATAGAAATCGGTGCCCGACATGTGCAGCAGGCGCGTGGCCTGATCCTGAATCGCTTTGACAACGCGTGGATGGCAATGGCCGGTCGCCACGACGGCAATCCCGGCGTTCATGTCAAGAAACCGGTTTCCGTCGACGTCCTCGATCATCGCGCCTGCTCCCCGCTGCGCCACCAGCGGGTAGGACCGGGTATAGGACGGCGACATGATTTTGCGATCGCGCGCCACGATGGCCGCGGCCTTGGGGCCGGGCAATTCGGTGACCAGCAATGGCAGATCAGGACGGCTCGCGGTGGAAGTCACGCCCATAAAAACCTCCCTGAATCCAAGATTTAGAGTTCAAACAAAAGGAGTGGGAACGTGCCGCTGCTTAGTCGCAGGCAAACAACGCGGGGCGGGCTGTGGCGGGGGTCGCCATCACCCCAAGATAGCCCAAATCGACAGGTTTGCCAATCCTACCGTTCGCCAGGGGTGTGCCGCAGGACCTACTTCCGTCCTACGGCTTCTCGGTAACCGAGGCGGGCGCCGTCAAGGAAAAGTTCAAGACCGATTCGGAGGGAATCTCCGCGGCGGGTCCCCGGGTGGCCAGGTTCGTCGCCACGCCCGCGCCGCCGCCAATGCCCGCCCCGATCGCGGCGCCTTTGCCGCCGCCGGCGATCGCGCCGATGGCCGCTCCCGCGCCGGCCATTATCCCGGTCCTTACCATGTTCTTCTTGGTGCCGCTCTTGGCCTCCTGCGTCACCGAGTTGGTCTTGATGTTCAGGTAACTACCTGAAGCAAGCCGCACCCGGGACAAGGCCAGAGTCAATGAAGCCTTGCCCTTGACCCGTCCACCCTGATCAGCTTTGACCACCCGGCCGATCACCGTCGCGCCCGCTTTGGCCAAGGTATGTCCGTCCACTTCGAGCGGGCTCGTTAAGGTGGCCTCGAACTCGTTCTCGGTCTTGGTGTTCTTCGTATTGACCGCGTCCATCGTCCGGACTGAGACCGGCGTGCCCGCGGCAAGGGTGTATGTCTTGGGCTGTGGGGGCGGCGCGGCGGGTTCCGCCTGAGGGGCGGGCGCCGGGGTGCTTTCAGCGGGCGCTGGCGTTTGTCCCGCCGGTGGCGTGCCGTCCTTCGGTGAGGCGGGTGCGGCTTCGCGTGCGGCTTCTTTCGCGGGTTCCGGAGCCTTCGAGCACCCGGCAAGCAGCAACGTAATAGCGGACAAGAGTAAGAGCTGGCTGCGCATACAACCTCCTGATGCCGCGCGGTGAGTGTGACACGGCTCTTGTAAGATGATAGCCCAGCCTCGCTCGCGCGGTTACTTTCTCAACAGCTTCTCCGCTTCAGCGCGCATCAGGTGGGCATTGGTCCATGCCTGCTGCTGGTGAGGTCCGGCAATCGCCGCCGCCTGCTCGCTGAACCTGGCGCCATCAAGAATCTGAATGCGGTTCATCCCTTCTCGCCCCAGTTGATATGAGGCAACGCCCAGGTTGAACAGCGCCGGTCCCAGCATCGCGTTGTTTTCCTTGATGTAAGGAAGCGCGGCGCGCAGATCCTTGTCCGCCTGATAATACTGCCGTCTCTCGGAGTGCACGAGTCCGGCAATCCAATATGACCGGCCCAGAAACTGAGCCTTTTTCCGGTCCCAATCGGCTGCCGTCATTCCCTCCGGTTTGGGATGCTTGCCCATTACGGTGATTACGCGCTCCGCGTAGTTGCCTGCGCGGTCAACCTGCCGCCGGGTCATTGCCGTATCAGCCAGGATCAGAAGCAGGTCTTCATCTTCCGGAAAATTGGCGATGGCTTTCTCGGCGATCGCCGGAATCCTCGCCGTTGCGCCGGTCTGCGCCAGCGCCGCTACGTACGGTCCGTAACCGTTGCCCAGATACTTGCTCTTGGGATTCTGCTGCTCCAGCGCCGAAAACAGATCCACTTGCGTCGCGGCGGGCGAACCAATGGCCGTCGAATACAGGGCAAACTCAGCGTATTCCTGGATCTCGCGCGCGTAAGTCAGCCGGGCATTCCACGTGTCACGGTCCGATTTCTCTTCAGGGGGTTTGGTTTTGAGGACCAGTTGGGCTTCGGCCCACGTCGCGGAGGCGAGTTGCTTCACCTCCGCCGCATCTTTCTTCGAAACGGCGTCTCTTAGTTGTTGGTATGACGTCTCCAGTTCGCCGGCTGATGCGGGTAGGGCGCCGGCGAGGAGGAGAACGACAGTACCGGTAACAGATAGGTACATTGGCGCATCTCCTATATGATTCCGCGTCTGTATTGTAATGCCGGACAAAAAAGAAGAAAAGGGGGTGATACTCTTCTATCTGGTCAAGGTAAGGGCATGCGGCACATCAACCGGCATAGAATGAGGGGCGGGCAAGACCCCCACAAAATTCTTCGCCGAGAGGTTCTTCAGATCATGTCTTTTCGTTTCTCCCGCAGGAAAATAATGCAGAGCGCGGGCGGCGCTGCCTTATTGGCCAATTTGCCCAGTGTCGAAGCCGCGGCGGCTTCACGCAAGTGGCCGATCGAGGAAGGTCCGGATACGCCCAAACTGTGCCTGGCGCCAGGCGATGGGGGCCAGCCGTTGCCAGTGAGCGTCCAACCTCCGGTCCGGCCCGCGGGTGGACGCGGCGGTGGATTCGGCGGATTCGGCGGCTATCTCGCCACCAAGTCCGAACCCGCTCCCGCCTCGCCGGAACCGGGGCGCGGTGGCTTTGCAGCGACTCTCCCGGCCAGTTACCAGCGAATCCGCCAGCTTGGCGTCAACCATTTGCTCGGCGTCGGAATCGGCCCCTCGCCCTGGACCGAAGAAAGCGTCCGCCGCGCCGTCCAAACCGCCAAAGATGCCGGACTCGTCGCCTACAACTCGATGATCGGCTTGCCGCCCAGCGTCCTCTATGGCAGGGAGTCGCGCTCCAAGGACATGGAGCCGTTTCTGGCTTCGATCGCAGCGGCCGGCAAAGGAGGACTGCCCGTCGTCGAGTACAACTTCTACGCCCACCGCGCCATTGAGGGCTATTACGAAACCGTGGGCCGGGCCAAGTCGGGCTACACCGGCTTCGACTACGACCTCGAACTCCTGGTCGACGACAAAGATATGGTGGTACAACCCATCTATCGCGATGAGAAGGGAAACATCACCCCGGAGACTCTGGCCGCGTTTCCCAACGCCCGCAGGGTGAAGTTCAAGGATCTTCCGCCCCTGCCTCAAGAGGGCAAGCACGACCTCAAGGAGATGTGGGCCAATATTACGTGGTTCCTGAAACTCGCTGTCCCGGCCGCGGAAAAGGCCGGTGTGCGGCTGGCGCTACACCCCAACGATCCGCCGTGTCCCACCTCCCGGGGGTCCCAGCAGATCATGTCCACCCTGGAGGGTTGGAAACACCTGATCAGCATCGTCGACAGCCCGGCCAACGGAATCACGTTCGATTGCGGCGTCACCCGCGAGTTGGGCGAGGATCCGGTCGCCACAGCGGAATACTTCGCCCGCCGCAAACGCATCAATCACTGCCACTTCCGCAATGTCATCGTTGAGAAACCGTATGAGAAGTACCAGGAAGTGTTCGTCGACGCGGGCCAGGTGGATATGTTCGGCGTGATGCAAATGCTGGTGCGCCATAAGTACACCGGAACGATTTACCCGGAGCACCCCCGGGCCTTGGATTACGACCGTGAGCGCATGGGCGTGGGAGGACGCATAGCAGGTTACCCAGGCGGCGGAGGCTATACCGGTCTCGCTTACAGCGTGGCGTACACCAGGGCCATGTTGCAGGCAGCCCTGCAATCGGTATAAGCAGGGCTGATAGCATCCCAAATCGTAACCATGAGGTGGCTAAACGCGCCTAAATAGTATTAGGCCGCGCCCGCGGCTTCTTCAACGCAATTACGCGCAAATAGCTGGAAAGGACCGAAATGCACCTCTCAAGGCGGGATGTGGGCCGGATAGCGCTCACTTCCGTACCCCTGGCCCGCACCTGGGCAGCCAAGAAGATCGATTCCAAGTTCAACGGCGTCCAAATCGGCGCGATCACATATAGCTTCAACCGGATCGCCAGTCCCGATCCGGAAGCCATTATCAGGGCCTACGTGGAAATCGGCCTCGGCGAAGCCGAACTGATGTCAAACCACTGCGAGGCTCTGGCCGGAGCGCCGCCCATGCCGGCTTTTCGGCCCACTGGCCGTCCTTCCGGCGGGCGGCCCCAGTTGACTCCCGAACAACTCGCCGAACGCGATGCGGCGGTCGAAAAGATTGCCGCCTGGAGAAAGACCACCAACAGCGGCACGTGGAAGGCGGTTGCCCGGAAATTCGACGATGCCGGGATCGACCTCGCCCTGCTTTGCTACAACATGCGGGACTCCATGCGGGACGACGACATCGAGTACGGCTTCAGCATGGCCAAAGCGCTGGGCGTCAAAGCCATCACCACCAGCACCACCTTGACCATGGCCAAGCGAATCGCGCCCATCGCCGACAAGCACAAGATGCTGGTCGGCTACCACGGGCACGACGCCACCAACGACCCCAACCAGACCGCGACGCTCGAAAGCTATCAGACGCTGATGTCGTACGGCAAATACAACGGCGTCAACCTGGACATCGGGCACTTCACCGCGTCCAACTATGACGCGGTCGCCTTCATCAAAGAACACCACAAGAAGATCACCAACCTGCACATCAAGGACCGCAAGAAGAATCACGGTCCCAACGTTGCGGTGTGGGGTACCGGTGACACGCCGATCAAAGACGTTTTGCAGTTGCTGAAGCGGGAGAGATACCCGATTCCGGCAAACCTGGAGTTGGAGTATCCGATTCCGGAGGGTTCCGACATCATTGCCGAGGCCAAGAAGTGCCTGGCATACGTGAAGAGCTGCCTGGTGTAGCGAGGTCACGAGAAAAGGAGATTCATAGGATGGAAGTTTCAAGACGTTATTTTTTCTACGGCACGCTGTTGGCCGGAGCGGTCCCCACGCGTGGGTTTGGTGGCGCGGCATCGCTGAGATCGATGGGATACAAATCGCCGAACGAGAAACTCAACTTCGCGGCGATTGGCTCCGGCGGGCAGGGAGCGTCCAACATTTCCGCCGCCGCGCCTACCGAGAACATTGTCGCGTTGTGCGATGTCGATGACCGGCGCGCCGCCAACACCTTCAACCGGTTTCCCAACGCGCCCCGGTACCGCGATTTCCGGCAGATGCTCGACAAGGAAGGCAGGAACATCGATGCCGTCATCGTCGCCACACCGGACCACATGCACGCCACCGCCGCCATGTGGTGCATGGAACGCGGCAAGAGCGTCTATGTGCAGAAGCCGCTGGTGCGGACAATCTGGGAGGCTCGCCAACTGCGCGAGGCGGCGGCCAAGTACAAGGTCGCCACGCAGATGGGCAACCAGGGCTACTCGAACGAAGGCACCCGGCAGTGCGCCGAAATCGTCTGGAGCGGCGAGATTGGAAACGTGACGGAAGTCCACGCCTGGAGCGACCGCCCGATGTGGCCTCAGGGCCTCACCGAAATCCCCAAGGAGGATCCGGTTCCTTCCACTCTCGATTGGGACCTGTGGCTCGGCGTGGCCGAAAAGCGGCCGTTTACCGCCGGCGGCAAAACCGAACCGGACCGCAATGGCGGCTTCTTCTATCAACCTTTCAATTGGCGCGGGTTCTACGATTTCGGCTGTGGCGCTCTCGGCGACATGGCTTGCCACATCCTCGGCGCTCCCAACATGGCGCTACATCTGTCCAGGCGCAAAGTGGTTGGCGTCGAGTGCGTGAAGAAGGAAGGCGTCAGCTCCTTCATGTTCCCCAAGTCGTCCGTCATCCGCTTCGATTTCGCACCGTATGGCGATATGCCCGCGTTGAAGGTTTTCTGGTACGACGGGCTGCAGAAGAGCCCTGAGATTCCGGGCGTCCCCGAGGGTGAGTGGATCGGCGACTTGCCGTATGCTCCGCGTCCCGCCGGCCAGAGCGGTCCGGGCGGCTACGGCATGACGCGACCCGCCGGCAACGAATTCCATTCGCCGGGCCGCGTCTTCAATTGGGACGACTACCAGGCGCTGAAGAATTCGACCACGCCGCTACGCTTTCCGAAACCCGACGGCAGCCTCTTCATCGGGGACAAAGGCATGCTCACCACCGGAACCTATGGTGAAATGACCCGCCTCATACCCACCGGGAAGATGAAGGATTACCGGATGCCGCCGCCGCTGCTGACCCGCTCCCCAGGCCACATGCGCGACTTCATCCGCGCCTGCAAAGGCGGCGATCCGGCGTGCTCCAATTTCGATGTCTCGGCGCCGTTTGTCGAGTGGATGCTGCTG
Source organism: Bryobacterales bacterium (assembly GCA_020851655.1). Taxonomy (GTDB): domain Bacteria; phylum Acidobacteriota; class Terriglobia; order Bryobacterales; family Bryobacteraceae; genus JADZCI01. Next base: position 4,859 of record JADZCI010000084.1, on the reverse strand, counting down.
GGCGTCATCGCGCTCCGCCACGAAGGCAAGCTCGAGTACGACCCCGACAAGATGAAGATCACCAACAACAGCGAGGCCAACAAGCTCCTCAAACCCGCCTTCCGCAAGGGTTGGGACTTCCACGCGGTCAAGGTGTCGTAGACGGGCGCGCCCGTTACGGACGAACCGGACTCCTCAAGCTCGGGTCCAAACGGATGGCTTCGGCAAATGCCTGCCGCGCCTCCGTGTCACGGCCCTGTGCGCGCAGCGCGAGACCCAGGTTGAACCGGGCGCCGGCCGAACCAGGTTGAAGTGCCAGCGCCTTCTCGAAGGCCGCCGCCGCGCCCGCTGGATCCTTTGATTCCAGCAGCACCGTTCCCAGGTTGTTGTACGCCAGCGCGTTGGCCGGTTCGCGGCGGATCAGTTCGCGCAAGGTCCTCTGCGCTTGGTCCCGGTTGCCCGACTGCGCTTGCACCAGGGCCGTTTGAATCCGCGCATCGGAAAACGCCGGATCTATTGCCAGCGTCTCGGCAAACTCCCGCAGAGCCGGGCCGGGGTTTCCCAGCTTCATCAGCGCCAGCCCCAGGTTGTAGTGTGCTTCGGCCAGGTCGGGATCGTTGATGGCGGCCTCTTCGAACTCCTTTTGCGCGCTCGAAAAATCACCCTTGCGCGCGTACCAGGAGCCGAGTCCGGCATGGGCCTGCGCATAGCCGGGCGCCAGCGCCAGCGCTTTGCGGTAGGACTCCAGCGACTTTTCTTCGTCTCCCTTGCGTCCGTACACGACGCCCAGGTAATAGAAACTTGTCGCCAGCGTGGGACTGAGTTGAGCCGCCCGCTCGAACTTCTCCTGCGCTCCGTTCAGGTCGTTCTTTTTCAGCAAATCGACGCCGCTCGAGATTTGCAGCTTGGATTCCGCCAGGCGCCCGCGAAAGGCGTGCAATTCCGCCACCTGCTTGAGTTCGCTCTGGCTCGAAACCTTGTCACCCTGCGCGCGCAAGACCAGCCCGAGTGAATAGCGGGCCTGCTCGAAGTCGGGCTTCAACTCGACGGCGTGGCGGAGCGCGGCGGCCGCACCCTCAAGATCGCCTGAAGCTTTCAGCGCTCTGCCCAGTTCGTAGGCGGCAAAAGGGTCGCCCGGCGACAGGCGTGCCGCCGCGCGAAACTCCTCGATTGCCGCGGCCTCATCGCCGTTCCGCCGCAGCGCGGCGCCCAACTGCAGGTGCGCCGCGGACAATCCTGGCTCAATCTCAATGGCCCGCCGGAACGCCTTCACAGCCTCATCCAGGTTCCCCGAGCGTCCCTCGGCAACGCCCAGTTCGACCCACAGACCGGCCTCGCCGGACCCTGCGCGCAAGCAGGTCCGGAGTTCGGCCGCGGCAGCCTCCGGGTTCCCCGCGCTCAAGTACACCGCCGCCAGCGCGCGCCGCGCGCGCGTCAGATTGGGTTGCTGCAGGAGCGCGATCTTCAATTGCGACTCGGCCAGGCTCCACTGTTTGAGGGATGCCAGCGCGTTGGCGAGGTATAGACGCGCATTGATGAGCGCCGGGTTTGCTCGAACGGCCGCCTGAAGCGCATCGAGTCCGGCCGTAGTCTTCTGCTGCTCAAACAGGGAAGCCCCCAAGCCGTAAAGCGCGTCCGCCCAGTTGGGCCGCAGCCGCAGCGCGGCGCCGAACTCGGTGGAAGCCTCCTGTAGCTTCCCCATGTACTTGTACGCCAGCGCCAGGTTGTAGTGCGTGTCCGGGTCGGGCTCCATGCGCGCCGCCTGGCGGTATTTCTCCACCGCGCAGGCCCAGTCTTTGCGTTGTGCGCAACGCAGCGCCGCCTGGCGAAGTCCTTCAGCCTGCGGTGAAGCCGCTCCGGACAGGACCAGTAGCGCGAGTGGTGAGAGCATCCAACTCGCGAGACTACCAGAGAAACTTCAAACTCATTTGTCCGATACGGGGCGCCCGGGCGCTCGTCACCACGCCGAAATTGCTGCCGCTGAAGTTTCCGCTGGGGTTGTTGAACTGAGTGTGGTTCAGGATGTTGAAGAACTCGGCGCGGAACTGCACCATCGTCCCTTCCGTGATCTTGGTGTCCTTCAGCACCCCGAAGTCCCAATTGACGATGCCCGGTCCATGGAAGAACCGGCGGTTGGCCGTACCGAACTTACCCAACTTTCCTGACTCAAATGCGTCCGGCAGAAAATACGTATTCGCCCCGTTCGGTCCGGGCATGTGTGGGTCCTGCGTCTTGACGCTGCCCACCAGGTCCGGCACATCGGTGTTGCCGCTGCCTACCAGTGATTGATCCTGGCCCTGCCTCAAGCCGATGGGAAATCCGGTGGAGAAGCGGTTGATCCCCGACAGATTCCACCCCTGTAGCAGGCGCTGCGTCAAACCGCTGGACCCCTTTCCCAAAGGCAGCGCCCAACTGTAGCTGAAGACGAAGTTGTGTCTCACATCGAACGCCGAGAGCGACCGGCTCAGGCGGTAGTTGCTGAAATTGACCCATTCTCCGAACCCCGACGAATTGTCGATCGCCTTGGCAAAAGTATACGCCGCCAGGAATGTCACATCCGCCGCCCGGCGCTCGGCGGTGATTTGCAGCGAATGGTAGTTGGAGTTCGCAATATTGGCCGTATGGGAATTCCCGTAACCGAATGCGGGGCCCAAACGGTCGCGCGTGCCCTCCACGATTCTGCCGTCCGGAAGCGTGTACGTCGTCTGTTGGCCGTTGGGTCCGCAGACCGGATCCGCGCCCAGCCGGTTCAGTTCAAGGCACAGCGCCGCATTGCCGGGATTGGCGTCGTACTGTGAGATCAGCTTGTGTCCCTGAGTGCCCACATAGGCCAGCGTCAGCAGCGTCGCCGGCGCAATCTGCCGCTGAATCGAGAAGTTGTAATGCTCGGCGTAGGGCAGACGGTTGTGGATGGAATACCCGGGCGAATAGGAAATCGGCAGGTAGATGGAATAGTCGAGGGTTTTGTTGGCGGGGTCTCCAGGGATCGGGAACTTGAACGGGAACCGCTGCGTCTGCGAGGCGCCGGTCGAGCGCGTGCGGAAAGGTTCGTCGAACATGGTCGGTTCCGGACTCACCCAGTACAGCCCGAACGGCGCATCGCCTACTTCATAGAACAGGTTCAGGTCTTCGACCGCCGTATAGTAGATTCCGAAAGAGGCGCGAATGCTGGTCTTGCCCGGACCGCCAAATACTTTGCCCAGAACCCCGTCGCGGAATCCCGGTGAATAGGCCAGCCCGAGGCGCGGAGCGAAGTTGTTGTAGTCGGTCGGCGCCAGGGTCTTGGGAATCCCCGGATCGCCCGGAACCACCCAGCCCAGCGGCGCCGTCGGGAACATGGTTGACTGCAACCCCGGCACGATCGTCTCGATCTTTCCTTGCGTGTCGTACCACGGCATGCTGGCTTCCCACCTCAGCCCGAGGCTGAGCGTCAGGTTCGGCTTCACTTTGAAGGCGTCCTGCACGTAGAGTCCGCCGAAGCGTGTCCGGGAGTCCAGAAACTGCTGGCTGCACTGGTTGTAACTGACCGGCGCGCCGATCAGAAAATCGGCAAAGTCGATCCCCGTTTCGCTTCCGTCGAACGAGAAGTCGCCGTTGGGCGCGCAGGTGTTGCGCTCGTTGATCTGCAAGTAGCGGAATTCACCGCCAAACTTCATGCTGTGGCGGCCGAAGACTTTGGAAAAGCCGTCGGACACGTGCCACGTGTTGTTCGGCTGAAACGTCGTCAGCGTCGGCACGCCGATGGAAAAGCTGTTGAAGTACATCGGCGGAACCGTCTGCGGAAAATCCGCCGGGCCTGAAGGATTGATTCCCAGTGTGTTGAGGCCCGTGACGAATCCGAGGTCCGCCAGTTTCGCAAAACTCTCGGACGGCTGAGTGGTTACCGTCGCGGTGCGCATGAAGCTCAGCCGGAATTCGTTCACCTGGGCCGGTCCGAATGTCCTGGTATTGCTCATCGAGGCGAGTTGCGAGCGTGTTGGCGTCACGGCGCCGAATCCCGGCACGCTGGCCGCGGCCAGTGGGTCGCTCACGGTCGAGTCGTCGAAATGATAGTAGAACGACCAGTTCCCGGTCAGTTTGTTGACAAAGTCGACCCGCTGGCCCATCTTGTCGTCTTTGGTCGTGTGCCTTTGGCTGGCGTCGGCGTAGAGTCCCTCGCCGGCGTTCGGCACGGGGATGTAGGGCAGAATTTTCGCCGCGGGGCCAGCCCACGCTCGTTGGGGAATGATGCCGTTCGGAAACACGCAGTTGGCCGGGTCGGTGCACCCGCTATAGGGTTCTCCGTTTCGAACTCCGTAGCCAAGCCGGCGGGTGAGCGCTTGCGCCCAGTAGTCCCCTTTGACCACCTGCGGGTTCCCGTTGGCATCGGCAAAGGCTTGCGGGTCGAACGCGCCGCCTCGCTGCGCCGTGTCGGGCACCGAGACCAGTCCCGTGCTGGCGCCCACCACCTCGCGCGTCCCCTGGTAGTCGGTGAACCAGAAAAGGCGGTCCCGCCAGAACGGTCCACCCACCGCATAGCCAAACTGGTTCCGCCGCAGTTTGCTCTTGGTGGGATCGAAGAAGTTGCGCGCGTCGAGCTTGTCGTTGCGCAGGAACTCGAAGACGCTGCCGTGCAGCGCATTGGATCCCGACTTCGTGATGGCGTTCATGACGCTGCCGCTGAACCGGCCGTACTCGGCGTCAAAGCTGTTGGTGATCAGGCGAAATTCGGATATCGAGTCCAGGTTGGGGATCACCGCGGTTCCGTTGTTGCGGCCTTCGCTCACATCCCCGCCATTGACCAGAAACGCATTGGCCGTTTCACGCTGGCCGTTCACAGACACGTTGCCGGCCGAGAGCCCGCCCGATACGGGACGATCCTGCTGGATCGAACCCACGGT
>JADZCI010000083.1 GCA_020851655.1 Bryobacterales bacterium | reverse complement strand
GGCCGGGACCCGCGGCCCCAAATGTGACAGTTTCATCACCCCATCACACCCGCCGTCCGTCTTGGGTACAATACGCCAATACCACGGCGGGGACTCGCAACGCCGGACAGAGAACAGAGGATGCCAACCATGACAAAGGGTCTTTGCGCTTCTATCGTGTTTCTTACGTGCCTTCACGTAAGTGTTTTCGGTCAACTTGCCACCAGAACCTCTCTGGTCGGAAATGTCATCGATCCAAGCGGCAGCGCCGTTCAAAACGCCAAAGTCACGGCGGTGGAAATGCGCACGCTGGCCAAGCTCAACACCACCACCAACGAGCGCGGATACTACGCCTTCGAATTCATCCCGGTCGGCGAATATAGCGTCACCGTGGAGCAGCAGGGCTTCCAGAAGCTCACCAAGGCCGGCATCCAGGTCGGCATCAACCAGATCGTCCGCAGCGACTTCGTTCTCGAAGTCGGCCAGCTTACCCAGGCTGTGACCGTGCAGGCCGAGGCGCTGGCTATCAAGACCGACGACGCGGCGTTGACCGAAACGCTCGGCACGCGCGCCGTCTCGGAATTGCCCCTCAACGGACGCGACCCGATGTCGCTCGCCACCACCACCCCCGGCGTCTTGCTCGGCACCAAGTCCAGCATGACCGGCATCCCGCCCGGCAACGACTACGTCGGCGCCGGAACCCGCGAGATCCAGAACAGCATGTCGCTCGACGGCATCAGCATCATGAACAACCTGATCACCACGTCGCCGACCAGACCAATGGTGGAAACCGTTCAGGAAGTGGAAGTCCAGACCGGCACTTACTCGGCCCAATACGGCGCCTATCTCGGCGTGCACATCAATATGGTCACCAAGGGCGGCACCAACCGGCTTCACGGTAACGTGGTGGAGTTCCTGCGCAACGAAAAACTCGACGCCCGCAATTTCTTCACCCTGCCCACGCCTTCCAACCCGACCGCCAAGAAACCCCCGCTCCGCCAGAACCAGTATGGCTTTGAACTCGACGGTCCCGTCGTGCTTCCCAAGATCTACAACGGCCGGGACAAGACTTTCTTTATGGCCTCCTACGAGGCGTTGCGGAACACCCAGCAGTCGACATCGCTCTCCACGCAAATGCCGGCCGAGTTCTTCAACGGCGACTTCTCCAAGGTGCCCGCCTCCGCTATCACCGGCGGCGTGATCAAGGATCCATACAACGACAACGCGCCGTTCCCGGGCAACATCATTCCGTCCAACCGGATCTCGCCAATCACAAAGAAGCTCCAGCAATACTACCCCGCGCCTAACCTCCCCGGCCTGGCCAGTAACTACTCGGTTCCAGTCCCCAGCCGCCAGCGCTACAACCAGACGCTGGACCGCATCGACCAGAACATCGGCAGCACCGTCCGGCTGTATGTTCGCGCTCACTGGCAGGAATGGAACACTTACGGCGGAAACGCAATCCCGATGAACTCAACCACCGTGCCGACCGAAGTCAGAAATTACACCGTCGGTTACACGCACACCTTGACCCCGACTCTGGTTAACGACTTCCGCGTGGGCCGGAACTTCTTCAAGTCCGACGCGTTGAATGAATTCGCCGTGCAAGGTCTGACCAGCGCCGGCACCGACCTCGGCATCCCCGGCTTCAACGGCGATACGGCCTACGGCAATCCCGGCATCCCGGATTTCAACATCACCGGCTTCAACGGCCTCGGCAACGGTGGAACCAACTGGTTTCAGAACGACAGCACGCACCAGATCTCCGAGCAAATCAGTTGGAGCAAGGGCGCGCACAACATCATGGCCGGGTTCGAATTCCGCCGCCTCGCCACCGGGCGCGCGGCCGTCAACAGCGCGCGCGGAACCTTCACCTTCAACGGAACCCAGAGCGGCTACGCTCCAGCCGACTTCGCTCTCGGCTCGATGGTCAGCTTCGGTACGCCCGGTCCCGAGATCCGCGGCCGCGTGGCCGCCTGGCGCGACGGCTTCTTCGTCCTCGACAAGTGGCAGGTCAGCCGGAAACTCACCCTCAACTATGGGCTCCGCTACGAGTTACCCACTGTGCCCTATACCATCAACGGCAACGCCAGTTTCTTGAATGAAGACCAGAGTAAGTTGATCGTCGCCACCCCGGGCATGGGATTCATCAAGCCGCAACACAAGAATTGGGCGCCGCGCATCGGGTTCGCCTACCGCATCACCGACAAACTGGTGTTTCGCGGCGGCGCCGGCATCTACTACAACCCCAACCAGACCAACAGCTATACGTTCCTCAACACCAATCCGCCATGGTCCACCGTCTTGAGTTGCACCTGGTCGAGGGGGCTGCCGCCCCTCTCAGTCTCCAATCCGGGGGCCGTGCCGGCCGCCTGTCCTACGTCGTCCACGTCGCCCACCGGCCTCATCGTCACCCCGCCATGGGACCAGGCCACTCCCCGCATGAACCAGTGGAGCGCCAGCCTGGAGCGCCAGTTCTGGAGCGGCGCCGGCCTCGAATTGCAGTATCTCGGATCTCACTCCTACCACCTCGACCGGAGCTTCTACAACAACACTCCGCTGCCGGGACCCGGCGCCGTCAATTCTCGCCGGCCGAACAAGAACTTCGGCGGTCCCATCCGTACCATCGCCAACGACCTGATCGCCAACTACGAAAGCTTCAGCGCCATCTTCCGGCAGCGCTCCTACCGCGGGCTCCAGACGATGGTGAGCTACACCTGGTCGCACACGCTCGACGTCAACACCGACTCCAACGGCGGCGGCACGCCCATGAACCCCTATTGGTGGCGCTCCGACTACGGCAACTCCAACTGGGATATCCGTCACCGCGTTGTCGCCACGTTCGTCTACGACATCCCGTTCTTCCCCAACGCCAACTCGTTCCTGAAATTCGCGTTCGCCAACTGGCAAGCCAACGGGATCATCACCATTCGCGGCGGGCTTCCCTTCAATGTGACCACGGGCACCGATACGGCCAACACAGCCTCTAGCGGCGCCTACCGCCCCAACCTGCTCAAGACCCCGACCGACACTTGCGGACGCGGCTCCCTCGTCGGCTGCATCGACCCAACCGCGTTCTCCATCACCAGCCTGTATCCGGCCGTCCCGGCCAACTTCGCCTACGGCAACTCCGGACGCAACCTCTTGCGCGGTCCCGGCGAGGAGAACGTCAACTTCTCCCTCTCCAAGAACTTCATCATCCATGAGAACGTGAAGTTCCAGTTCCGCTTCGAGACCTTCAGCCTCTTTAACCACGCGAATTTCTCCAACCCCTCCGCCACGATCAACACCTCATCGTTCGGCAACATCACCAGCCTGGTATCGGGGACGCGGAATATCCAGTTCGGAGGCAAACTGTACTTCTGATATGGCGCCGCGTCTCTTCGCAGCAGCCTCGTTGTTTGCGTGCTCGCTCTTCGGACAGCCGGCCCAGTACGACCTGCTGCTCAAGGGCGGGCACGTCATCGATCCCAAAAACAACATCGACCGTCCAATGGACGTTGCGGTCCGTCAAGGCAAGGTCGCCCAGGTGGCGGCGTCCATCCCCGCCTCGCAAGCCGCCAGGACGGTCGACGTGCCGGGCTTGTACCTCACCCCGGGATTGATCGACATCCACGTCCACGTCTACATGTGGCGTGAGCCCGGCGGAGAGGCGGTTCAACCGGATGCCTTTTCCTTCCGCGCCGGCGTCACCACCATGGTGGACGCCGGCTCGGCCGGCGCGCGTAACTTCGACGACTTTCGCGACCGCATCATCCGCCACGCCAAGACCCGCGTGCTGGCGTTCCTCAACATCGCCGCCGCCGGAATGGGCACGGGCCACGAAGATGACCTCGAGGGGTTGGACGCCGCCTCGGCCGCCCGCGTCGCAAAAGCCAACCCCGGTTTGATCGTGGGCTTCAAGAGCGCGCACTACGCCGGGCCGGGTTGGCAATCGATTGACGCCGCCGTCAAGGCCGGCAATGCGGCGGACCTGCCCGTCATGGTCGACTTCGGCCGCATCAACGACGTCCGCAACATCAACGCGCTCTTCATGGACAAACTGCGCCCCGGCGACATCTACACCCATTGCTACTCCGGCCACCGCGAGGAATTGCTGGCCGACGGCAGGCTCAACCCCGCCATGGTGGCCGGCCGCAAGCGTGGCATCATCTTCGACCTCGGTCACGGCGCGGGCAGCTTCTATTGGTACGTGGCCGTGCCCGCCTACGCCGCCGGCTTCCATCCCGATTCCGTCTCGACCGACCTGCACATCAACAGCATGAACGCCGGCATGAAGAACTTCACCAACACCATGTCCAAGGCGCTGAACCTCGGATCCTCACTCGCCGACGTCGTGCGTATGTCCACCTGGAACCCGGCGCGCGAAATCAAGCGCCCGCAACTCGGAAACCTCGACATCGGCGCCGAAGCCGACATCGCCGTGCTGCGCCTCGACCGGGGCGCCTTCGGGTTTGTCGATTCCGCCGGCGCCAGAAGGTCCGGCTCGCAGTTGCTCACCTGCGAACTGACCCTGCGCGCGGGCAAGGTCGTTTGGGACCTCAACGGCCGCGCCTCGCAGGACTGGGAACAATTCCCATACCAGAAACAGTCCTGGAGGCAGCGGAAGTAACCCGCCTCTTACTCCACCGGCAGGCTCAAGTAAGT
>JADZCI010000082.1 GCA_020851655.1 Bryobacterales bacterium | reverse complement strand
GGCGCAGGAATAGTGATCGCCGTCCAGGGTCCGCTCGAGCCGGGCAAAACCCTCGCCGCCGGCTTCCAGGCGCGTCGAGTGGCGCTCCGGATGATTCCAATCGGCGGCCAGAATCCCCGGCGAGCCGTAGGGGAACGCCAGTTCGATGTCGAGCGCGCCCGTCTTGAGCACCGGTGATTGCACCCGCACGGCCAGCGCGTCCGATTCCGGATGAACGCAGGTGTCCACCACGACGGGGGCGCCCCGCAGGGAGAAGCGGCTCTTGAGGGTTCCCGTCCAAAGGTCCAATTCCTGCCGGGTGTCGCGCAGATCCTCGGGACGCGCATCCAGGCGAAAGCCAATGCGGCCCAGGTGCAGGCGGTGCGGGTTCTCGCGCAGCCAGTTGAAGAGTTCGATCTGTCCGGCGGGACTCGACGGGTACCCCACTTGCCGGCCGTGGCTGTCGAACAGGGTCATGCGCAGGTTGTCCGGGCCCAGGCCGTTCAATGGCGGAAAGCTGTGCCAGCCCCACTGGGACTGCGTGCAGAGCGGGCACCCTTTCTCGTAGAGTTCGGGGAACGTCTGGAGGCCGGTTAGATCGGCCGTGAACGCCAATTCGCCATTGCCCACGGAAAGCGGCGACCGGGTGTCGAATTGGGTCAGGACCGGATTGTGGCGGCTGACCAGGCTTCGCCGGTCAATGTTTCCGGCTGCTGTGGCGGCCGCCGGGCCGAGGGCGAGGAACGAACGCCTGGAGAGGCTCACACAACATGCATATCACCTGCGCGGGCAAAACAGGCGGACCTTGCGGGGTCCGCCCGTTGCAGACGCGGGTTAGAATCGCAGCTTGGCGCCAACCTGAAGCTGGCGGGCCGAGTTGTACACGCCGGTGACCTGGCCGAAGTTCGGGTTGGTCACGTTGGTGTTGCCGGTGGCGAACCGCACGCGGTTAAACATGTTGAAGGCCTCGCCGCGCAGTTCGAGATTGAGCCGTTCGGTGAACCTGAATTGCTTGGCCACCGAGACGTTCTCGTTGTAGGCGGGAAACTCGCGGGTCTTCGGGTTGAAACGCGTCGAGTTGCCGATCGTGTTGTTCGGCTGGGGCCCAAAGTAGCTGGCGGGCTGGAAGAACGTGTTGATGGCGGCGTTGGGGTCGAAGTCGCCCTTGCTCTGCGCGCGCCAGTTGTCGTAGGTGGTCACCCACGGCACCTGGCGTCCCGCAAAGAGCGGCACGCTGACGCTGGTGCCCAGCCCGATGGGCCGGCCGCTGGTGTAGATGCCGATATAGCTGAGCCGCCAGCCACCCAGGACCCAACTGCCGGCGCCGGAATTCATCCACCGCTGGCCTTTGCCGAACGGCAGGTCGTACACGCCGGAGAACTTGAAGTTGTGGGTCACGTCGTAGGAGCCGATGGACTTTTCCAGCCTGCGGTTGTATTGGTCCGCGGCACGCGACTGGTCGGTAATCCAGTAACTGTCGGCGTCCGTGAGCATCTTTGAGAAGACGTAAGAGGTGGTGAACGTGAAACCTCTCGCCATGCGCTTGTCGAACTTGACGATGGCCGCGTGGTAGGTGGAGTGGCCGCTGTGGTCGCCAGCGCCGGACCACGTGTCGATGGTTGTGTACTGCGGGTAGGGACGCAGCGCCTGGGCGACGGTCGCCCGGCTGCCAAACAGGCTGGAAAACTTGCTGAACGGGGCGAAGATGCCGGCGTTGGCCGCCGCGGCCGAGTTGATGTTGGAGTTCAACACGGTTGCGCCGTACTGCTGCAAGGCCTTGAAAGGCACTTGGTTGTAGTTCAGGATGCCGGCCTGAAGATGGCTGCCCATCACGCCGTTGTAGCTGCCTTCCAGCACCATCGTGGGGCTTAGCTGCCGTTGAATGGATAACGAGAAGTTATGCTGTTCCGGCAGCCGTGTCACTTCCGAGCCTTGCCACCACGGCATATCCGCGCCGTTCTGGAAGGAAGGATCGATGAAGGGCGGAACCGGGTAGGGCGGCACGCCGTCCTTGAACAGGAACGTGGGCGAAACGCCGTTGTTGGAGTTCCCAAAGCCCACGGTCTGCGTGAACCCCTTCTGGTGCGTGGAACCGGTGGTCGTGGTCACGGCAGAGAAGGAGCGGGCGTAGTTGGCGCGAACGACCGTCTTGTCGTTCATGCTCCAGGCGATGCCCACGCGGGGACCGAAGCCGCCGTACCAGCTACCAGCGAGCGAACGCGTGCCCTGCCGTCCGGGACCGGTTCCGGCGTAAATCAATGCGCCGGGGCGGTTGTCGGCGCCGGGGTTGGGGGTATTGGGCGAGAAGTCGCTCCAGCGGTCGCTCTCTTCGACCGGGGGCAGCGTCGTTTCCCACCGCAAGCCGTAAAACAGCGTCAGATTGCGCCTGATGCGCCAGTCGTCCTGTACGAATCCGGCGTAGTACTGCCACTGCTGGCCGATGTAGCGAATCGTGTCGATGCCGCCGTCCGTCGCCCAGCCCAGCAGGAAGGATGCAAACGAGTTTCCGCCCGCGTTGGCGTACCCAGTGGTGATGCCGGGGCGGCTAGTGCCGAGATAGGAAAAGTTGGCGCGCCCGGCCACGTCCTGACGCCCGAAGCCGTTGTAGTTGCCCTGCTGGAACATGCCGCCAAACTTCACCGTATGCGCGTTCTTGATCCACGTGGTGTCGTTGTTGAAAGCGTAAATCGCGTTCTCCGAGCCGTTGTTGGCCGGGCCGCCCCAACCGTTGTACTCGGAAAAACGTAGATTGACCAGGTTCTGGTCGCAATCCGGAACGTTCGGCAGACAGACCTTGTCCTTCCAGTGGATGCCCGACTTGATGGTCGCCTGAATCGGGTCGTGGTTCTCCTTCCAGTCGTTGCCGCCCGCGTAGAAATGGTTCAGCAGTGTCGGACCGAAGTTGTGATCCCAACTAATGCGATACACGTCGCTGTTGCGGGTCAGGTCGTTGTAGTCGCTGTAGTAGCTTGGCAGCGTGCGCGGGCCGTTGGGTCCGGGTTGCGCGCCGGTCCGGTTCCAGCCGATATAGCCGCTGATGCGGTCGTTGGCGCTGAAGTTGTGATCGAACTTGACGCTGTACTTGGTCTGGGGAGACACTTCCGTGCCGTTGGAAATGATGTAGTTGTTCTGAACGTAGCCCAGCGTGCCGGGCGCGGCGGTGACGTTCGGCTTCAGGACTCCGGCGCCTTGGTAGGTGGCCAGCGCCTTTGCCGACAGCGGGTCAAAGAGCGACTTCGGGATCTGGTTGGCGGGGAAAACATCGCGCAGCGGCGCGCCGCCCGCGTCCGTCCGGAGCGTGAACGGGTTGTAGATCGGGATCACGGCGCCGGAGGCGTTGACCCACCTGCCGAAGTCGCCGTTATACATCTCTTCTGTTGGCACCGAGGCGAACGTCGAACTGGCCCCGACACGGTTGCGGAAGGCCTCCCAGGAAAAGTAGAAGAAGGTCTTGTCCTTGCCGTTGTAGATTTTGGGAATCCACACCGGACCGCCGCCAGCGGCGCCGAAATCGTTCTGCCGGTAGACCGCGCGCGGGCGTTTGTTGGCGTTGTTGAACCACGCGTTGGCGTCCAGTTTGTCGTTGCGCAAGAACTCGTAGGCGACACCGTGGAACTCGTTTGTGCCCGACTTGGACGAGAACGTCATCTGCCCGCCGCCCGCGTGGCCGTATTCGGCCTTGTAGCCGTTGGTTTCGACCGTGAACTCGGTGATGGCTTCGAGCGAAGG
>JADZCI010000081.1 GCA_020851655.1 Bryobacterales bacterium | reverse complement strand
CGGCTCGCCGGGGATTCTGGCCGCCGATTGGAATCATCCGGAGCGCCACTCGACGCGCCTGGAAGCCGGCGGCGAGGGTTTTGCCCGGCTCGAGCGGACCCTGGACGGCGATCACTATTCCTGCGCCGTGGCATGGAAAGGCGGCGCCCGGTTTGAACCCGCGGGTCCGCACCGCTTTGTCCTGCGTCCCGCGGCGGACCGGATTGAAGTTGTGTACGCGTTCGCACCGGGCACAGCACAGCCGCACGCGGGTGACGTCTTCGCCGCCAGCCAGGCGCACTGGCCCCGGTTCTGGTCCGGCGGCGGCGCCGTGGAACTGGAAGCGCGCGATGCGCGGGTGGCTGAACTGGAGCGCCGCATCATCCTGTCCCAATACCTTACGGCCATACAGTGCGCGGGCACGATGCCCCCGCAGGAAACGGGCCTGACCTGCAACAGTTGGTTCGGCAAGTTCCACCTGGAAATGCACTGGTGGCACGCCGCGCATTTTCCGCTGTGGGGCCGTCCGCAACTGCTCGAGCGGAGCCTGCCCTGGTACCGCAAGATCCTGCCGCAAGCGCGCCAGATCGCCCGGCGCCAGGGATACGAGGGAGTCCGCTGGCCCAAGATGGTGGGGCCGGAAGGGCGCGACAGCCCGTCCGCCATCGGACCCTTCCTCATCTGGCAGCAGCCGCACTTCATCGCCATGGCGGAGTTGTGCCGCGGCGCAAAGACCGGCCGCAAGTGGCTTGGACAGTACGCGGACCTGGTGTTTGAATCCGCCGAATTCATGGCCTCCTTCGCGGCGTGGGACGGCCAGCGTTTTGTTCTGGGACCGCCGGTGATTCCCGCGCAGGAGAATCATCCGCCCAAGGAAACCTGGAACCCCACGTTCGAGCTCGAGTACTGGCACTATGGGCTCGGCATCGCGCAGCGCTGGCGCGCCATGTTGGGGCTCCAGCCCAATCCGCGGTGGGAACGCGTGCGCGCGGGCTTGTCGGCCCTTCCGGTCCGGGACGGCGTGTACCTGGCGCACGAGAACTGCCCACAGACCTACACCGCCCGGAATCGCGATCATCCGTCCATGCTCGGGGCGCTGGGCGTGCTGCCGGGCAGCAAAGCCGATGCCGCGGTGATGCGCCGCACGCTCGACAAGGTCCTCGCCGTCTGGCAGTGGCCCGACACGTGGGGTTGGGATTACCCGATGATGGCGATGACCGCCGCCCGGCTGGGCGACCCGGAGGGCGCCGTTCATGCGCTGATGCTCGATACCGCTAAGAACCGCTGGCTCCCCAACGGCCACACTTGGCAGCGCGCGAACCTGCCGCTCTATTTGCCCAGCAACGGCGGACTGCTGGCGGCGTGCGCGCTGATGGCGGCGGGCTGGCGCGGCGGCCCCAGGCGGCCCGCCCCCGGATTCCCCCAGGACTGGACGGTGCGCCAGGACGGGCTGGGCGCGTTGCTATAGTGCGGCGCGGCGCTTTTGTCATAGCATGGGCCAATGCAACGATTCGGTTCGGTGATCCGCCTCAAACCGGAAGCCGGAGAACGATATAGGGCCTACCACGCCGCGGTATGGCCCGAAGTGCTGGCCACCATTCGCGCCTGCCACATTCGCAACTATTCCATTTACTTCAAGGACGGCTATCTCTTCGGTTACTTCGAGTATCACGGCGATAACTTCGAAGCCGACATGGCGAAGATGGCCGCCGACCCCAAAACCCAGGAGTGGTGGGCCATCATGAATCCGATGCAGCAACCCCTCGACACACGCGCCCCCGGCGAATGGTGGGCGTCGATGGAAGAGGTGTTTCACACCGACTGACGCGAGGGATAAAGACTATCGATGTCGATCAGGTTGTCCGTCCGCATCAAGGATCCCAGAACAGGGTAGAACCTGGTGGGTATTTCCCGGAGGCTACCTCTCCAAGCCGCCTCGTGCCAACGACTATTCGCCGGTGGCGATCTTCGAGAGCCTCGGCCTGAACACCTTCTCCATTCGCATCGCGACATCAATCATGGCATCTTGGATCGCCGGCCATTCGTCCTGATTGAGTAGGCCTCCTTGCCTCAGCGTCTTCCGAACGATGGAAGCACGTTTGTCGTCCAGCCTGAGCCACTCCAAGGGTTTCGCCAAACTCCCGCTCGATCTCTGTCCTTTGCTTCTGGAGTGCGTCGAACAGGAGCTTGATCTTTTCGGCTCCATCCTTGCCGGCATCGATGTACAACTCTCCCCTAGCATAGTCGTAGCCGATGGCCACACCGGCCTGTCCAGCCTTGCCAACACCAGTGCCGATCCAATTTCCCGGTCCCGGTGGCCGATTCGCAAAGAGCTTGGATTTCGCGGCGCTCCTCTCAATGAACTGCGTCCAGAATTATCCAGAATTCCAACCGCTTGATCCCCGCACCCACAAACAGGACCGTCTTACCTTCCGCGGTCCGGTTGACTAACTCCTCTGGCAGTGGGACAGGCATTGGGGAATTATATAGAATCCCCATCATGGCGTACTCCAACATCCTCTTCGAGGTCCCGGCGGACGGAATCGCGCGGATCACCATCAATCGCCCCGCTAAACTCAACGCCCTGAACATCGCGACCATGGACGAGCTGGAAGACGGGTTCGGGCGCTGCGCGGCGGACGGCTCGGTGCGCGCCGTGATGTTGACCGGCGCTGGGGACAAAGCCTTTGTCGCCGGGGCCGACATCAGCGAGCTGGTCGACGCAACTCCGCTGGAGTCCAAAGCCCGCTGCCTGCGCGATCAGCGCATCATGCGCCGCCTGGAAACCATGGGAAAACCATCGCTTGCGGCCATCAATGGCTATGCTCTGGGCGGCGGGCTCGAGCTCGCTCTGAGCTGCCACCTGCGTGTGGCGTCGTCCAACGCGAAGCTCGGCCTGCCCGAAGTCAAGATCGGCGTGTTTCCGGGAAACGGGGGGACGCAGCGCCTGCCGAGACTGATCGGCCGGGGCAAGGCGCTCGAAATGATGCTGACCGGCGAGCCGGTCCCGGCCGCGCAAGCCGAGCGGCTTGGCCTGGTCAATCACGTCACCGCCCCCGATGAACTCCTGAGTTTCAGCCAGGCGCTACTTACTAAGATCCTGGCCAACGCCCCGGTGGCCGCGCGGCTCATACTCGAGTGCGTTGACGTGGGATTGCGCTGCGGGCTGGAGGAAGGCTTGCAGTTTGAGGCGGCGGCGTTTGCCGCGGTGGCGGCCTCGGAAGACCGCCGCGAGGGAACCAGCGCGTTTCTCGAAAAGCGCAAACCGGTCTTCCAGGGCCGCTGAAAAAGGCCGGTATGGGATCTGATACGCTACGGCTTCCGTTGTTCGCGCCGGTGCGCGGCGGGTTCCGGAGTTTGACACCTGATTTTCAGATGTGATAATCGTTAGCTTTCAGTCAAGGTTTCGAGGGGATGAGCGAAGAAGTCAAGCCGACACCGCCAGACGCGGGTCCCGAAACGCCGAAACCGGCGGCGCCTCCAGCCGCCGCGCCCAAGCCTCCGGCCGCGGCCGCCAAGCCTGCCGCTCCCAAACCGCCCCCGCCTCCCGCCGTGATGGCGGCCACCCCTTGGGAAAGCGATCTCACCGCCGCGCTCAAAGCGGAGTTCGCAGACCAGATCACCGAGTTTTCCACCTACGTGGGCCAGAGCTTTCTGGTGGCCAGGACAGCCGCCGTTCCGTCCATCATCGACTTCCTGAAGCTGGAGCAGGGCTTCGACTACCTGGTGGACGTGACCGCGGTCCACTACCCCAAGAAGCCGGAACCGTTCGAGCTCGTATACATCCTCTACAGCTTCGCGCGCAACGAGCGCATCCGCATCAAGTGCGGCGTGAAGGAGGGCGAACGCCCCGCAAGCATCGCGGCGGCGCACCCCACCGCCGACTGGCTCGAACGCGAGGTCTTTGACATGTTCGGCATTGAGTTCGAGGGCCACCCCAACTTGAAACGCATCCTCATGCCCGACGAATGGGAAGGATTCCCGCTGCGGAAAGACAAGAGCATCATCGACATGGATCAGCGCTGGGTCCAGGAGAACCTGGGGATCGAAAGCGGGCAATAGCGGCGATGGCGCAAACGTTTCTCGACTCCACGGAACTGGTCCTCAACATGGGTCCGCAGCATCCGTCCACCCACGGCGTGCTGCGCGTCATCGTCAAACTGGACGGCGAAAAGGTGCTCGGCACCGAATGCGTCATCGGCTACCTCCACCGCGGGGTGGAAAAGATCGCCGAAAACCGCACCTACCAAATGTTTGCGCCCTACGTGGACCGCATGGACTACGTCGCCGCGATCTCCAACGGTTTGGGCTACTGCCTGGCGGTGGAAAAGCTGGTCTCGGCCGAAGCGCCCCCGCGCGCGCAGGTGGTGCGCGTCATCCTCACCGAGTTGAACCGCATCGCCAGCCACCTGCTATGGCTGGGCACGCACGCGCTCGACGTGGGCGCCATCACTCCGCTGTTCTACACCATGCGCGAACGCGAGTACGCGCTCAACATCTTTGAGCAGTACTGCGGCGCGCGTTTGACGACGCACGCCTTCCGCATCGGGGGCCTGCAATACGAAGTCTACGAGGACATGGAAAAGGACGTCCTCGACTTTTGCCGGATGTTCGCCCCCAAGATCGATGAGTACGAGGAGCTTCTCAGCGGCAACCGCATCTGGATGGAGCGCCTGATCAACGTGGGCATCCTCAATGCCGAGGACTGCAAAGCCTATGGCGTGACCGGCCCCATGCTGCGCGCCGCTGGCGTCAACTGGGACATTCGCAAGGCGATGCCCTACTCCGGCTATGACAAGTACGACTTTGAAGTGCCGGTGCGCGAGAATGGAGATACGTACGATCGATACATCGTCCGTATGCTGGAGATGCGGCAGTCGGTAAGAATCCTGGAGCAGGCGGCGCGAGGAATTCCGGAAGGACCGATCATGGCCAAGGTTCCGAAAGTGCTGAAACCGCCGGTGGGCGAAGCCTACGTTTCGATCGAGGCGCCCAAGGGTGAATTGGGGTACTTCATCGTCAGCGACGGCTCCGTGCAGCCGTACCGCTTGCGCGTCCGTCCGCCGTCGTTCGTCAACCTTCAGGCGTTGGACAAGATGGCGCGCGGATCGCTGGTGGCCGACCTGGTGGCCATCATCGGCACCATCGACATCGTACTCGGGGAGGTGGACCGGTAAAAGGAGCCGGGACTGCGCCTTATGAGAAAACTGCTGCGCACGATTTTTCTGGTTGACCTGTTTGAGGGACTCTGGGTCACGTTCCGGTCCCAGCATCCGAAGAAGATCGTCACCGAACAGTACCCGATGCACCGCCCCAAGGTGGCGGAACGCTACCGGGGCGCGCCGCGCCTGAACATCAACCCGGAAAACGGCGAAACACTGTGCATCTCCTGCGACCTTTGCGCGCTGGCCTGCCCGGAGAAGCTGATCGTCGTGGGCTGGGTGCGCAACCCGGAAACCAAGCGCAAAGACCTGGTCAATTTCACCTTTGACACGTCGCGCTGCATGTTCTGCGGGCTGTGTGAAGACGCCTGCCCGGTCGACGCGCTGGAGTTGACCCAGGATTTCGAGCTGGCCAGTTATACGCGGGAAGGACAGATTTGGGATCGTCAGATGCTCGAGGAAGGCCCCCGGCCGACCCAGTACAAATCGTAGCCGGCCCGCCGCGGCGCCAGCAGGAGATTGCCCATGCCGATTGACCCGCTGTTTTTCTGGGCGTTTGCCGCGCTCACGCTCGGCGGCGCCTTGCTCACCATCACCCTGCGCAGCGCCGTCCACTGCGCCATCGCGCTGATTGCCTCGCTGGCCGGCGTGGCCGGCTTGTACCTGCTGCAAAAAGCCGAATTCCTGTTTGCGGTTCAGATCGTGCTCTACATCGGCGGCATCATGGTGCTGTTTCTGTTCGTTATCATGCTGGTCAACCTGGATGCGGCGGCGCGGGAACGGCAATTCCACAAGCGCTGGTGGGCCGGCCTGGCCGCCACGCTCGCCACCGGCGCGCTGCTGATTTACTACCTGGCGAAAGGCGCCTCGGGCCTGCGGGCGGCGCCTATGCCCGCGCAGCCGGCCGGCAACACCGAACAGCTTTCCGATCTGCTGTTCTCCGAATACCTGCTGCCGTTTGAACTGGTTTCGCTTCTGCTGCTGGTGGCCATCGTCGGCAGCGTCATCATGGCCAAGAAAAGGATTGTGTAATGGGAACCATCACCCCTACGCACTACCTGGTTCTCAGCGCCGCGCTGCTGCTCATCGGCACCGCCGGCGTTCTCCTGCGGCGCAATGTGGTTGTCGTGCTCATGTCGATCGAGTTGATCCTCAACGCGGTCAACCTGAACCTGGTGGCCTTCGGCAACATGGCGGGCCAGCTCAACGGCCAGATCTTCGCCATTTTCGTCATCACCGTGGCGGTCGCCGAAGCGGCGGTCGGTTTGGGGATCCTGATCGCGCTGTTCCGCAACAAGGAGACGGTGCAGGTGGACGAAATCGACCTGCTCAAGTGGTGACCCCATGAACTTCCTCGAACTCATCTGGCTCATCCCTCTCATCCCGTTGCTGGGCGCGGTATTGATGGCGCTGTTCGGCGCGCGGCTATCCAAACCCCTGATCGGCCTCCTCTGCCCCGGCGCGGTCGGCCTCTCGTTCGTGCTCTCGCTCGGCGCGGTGGTTCAGTTGGCTGGATTGCCGGAACGCCACCACGAAGTCAGGCTGTTTGAATGGCTGCCGTGGGCCAAGGCGGACTTCGGGTTCTGGCTCGATCCCTTGAGTTCGGTCATGATCCTGGTGGTCACCGGCATCGGCTTTTTGATTCACGTCTACGCCACCGGCTACATGGCCCACGAACACGGCCCGCGGCACGGCGGGTTCTACCGGTTTTTCGGGTATTTGAATCTGTTCGTGTTCTTCATGCTCGTGCTGGTGCTGGCCAACAACTACGCGCTGCTGTTTGTTGGCTGGGAGGGCGTCGGGTTGTGCAGCTACCTGTTGATCGGCTTCTACTATCACAAGAAGTCGGCCGGCGACGCGGGCAAGAAGGCGTTTATCGTCAACCGCATCGGCGACGCCGGTTTCATACTGGGGATGTTCCTGTTGTTCCAGGTGTGCGGCTCGCTGCGATTTACCGATGTGAACGAGGCGCTGGCGCACCAGGCGGTGGAAACCGCCGGTTTCGGAATCCTCAGCGCGGCGGCCCTGCTGCTGTTTACCGGCGCCACGGGGAAATCGGCGCAAGTGCCGCTGTTCGTATGGCTGCCGGACGCCATGGAGGGTCCCACGCCGGTCAGCGCGCTCATCCACGCCGCCACCATGGTGACCGCCGGCGTCTACATGTTGGCGCGCGCCAGCGCCCTGTTCCGCCTGACGCCTGAAACGTCAGCCATTGTCGCCGGCGTGGGCGCCTTTACCGCCATTCTGGCCGCCTCCATCGGCCTGGTGCAGAACGACATCAAGCGCGTGCTGGCTTACTCCACGGTCAGCCAGCTTGGATTCATGTTCATGGCCGCCGGCGTGGGCGCCTACTGGGTGGCTGTGTTTCACCTCTACACACACGCCTTCTTCAAGGCCCTGCTGTTCCTGGGCGCCGGTTCGGTGATCCACGCCGTGTCCGGCGAGCAGGACATGCGCCGCATGGGAGGGCTGAAGGACAAGATCCCGGTCACGTTCCGAACCATGTTGATCGGGTCGCTCGCCATCGCCGGCATCCCCGGACTGGCGGGCTTCTTCTCCAAGGACGAGATTCTCTGGCAGGCGTGGAGTTCACCCATCGGATCGAAACTGGTTTGGGCCGTCGGCATCATCACCGCCTTGATGACGGCCTTCTACATGTTCCGGCTGATGTTCATGACGTTTTACGGTGAGCCGCGCATGGACGAGCACGTCCGGCGCCACATTCACGAGTCGCCGCCGGCGATGACCATCCCGCTGATGGTGCTGGCGGCGGGCAGCATCGTCGCGGGTTGGACCGGCGTCCCCAAGGCCCTGCTCAGCGGCGGGTTTTTCCAGGGATTTGAGCACTGGCTGGCGCCCGTCTTTGAGCACGGCCACGAGGCCGCCGCCGAAGCGCACCACAACGTCGCAACCGAGTATCTTCTGATGGCCCTGTCGGTGATGGTGGCGCTCACCGGAATCTATATCGCTCGCCGCATTTACCTGCAAAGGAAGGAATCCGAACGGCCCACCGGAGGCGCAATCTACCCCGTGCTGCTCAATAAGTGGTACGTCGACGAGTTGTACGATTTCCTGTTCGTCAACGGCTTGTCCAAGGGCGGCGGCACGCTCATGTCGCGCTTCGACCAGCGCATCGTCGATGGGGGCGTCAACGGCGCGGGATGGATGACCCGGACTTTCTCCCGCGTCACCATGTTCTGGGATCAGTGGGTGGTGGACGGGCTGGTCAACCTGTCCGCCTACGTGGTCAAGTCGCTCTCCTACCCTGTGCGTTTTGTGCAAAGCGGCTTTCTGCATTCCTACGCGCTGATGTTTGTCTTTGGACTGCTGGTCATTATCGGGTACTACTGGACGCGCTAGCCTATGCCAATACTCAGCATCATCCTCTTTACTCCCCTGCTGGGCTTTCTCGGCGTCCTGCTGATCCCGGGTTCGAAAAAGCGGGTCATCAAGATTTGGGCCAACCTCGCCGCGTTCGCCGGTTTCCTGGTTTCGCTGCGGCTGACCGAGTGGTTCGACAAGAGCCACCCGGGCTTCCAGTTTGTGGAGCGCGCCAGTTGGATTCCTTCGCTCGGCGTTCAATACCTGCTGGGCATCGACGGGATCAGCTTCCTGCTGATCATGCTTACGACGCTGATCGGCTTTATCGCCGTGCTGTGCTCCTGGAGCGCCATCGACGAACGGGTCAAGGAATATTACGCCATGCTGTTTCTGCTGCAGTGCGGCATGCTGGGCGTCTTCATGGCGCTCGACTTCTTCCTGTTCTACCTGTTCTGGGAAGTGGTGCTGGTTCCGATGTACTTCCTGATTGGGATCTGGGGCGGCCCGCGAAAGCTCTACGCGGCGCTCAAATTCTTTCTCTACACGATGGCGGGCAGCGTGCTCATGCTTCTGGGAATTTTCACGCTGTACTTCCAGTACTTCCACCAGTTCGGGCGGTACACGTTCGAGATCAGCGAACTGATGCGGCTCACTCTGCCGCTGGGGATCGAGCGCTGGGTGTTCTGGGCGTTCTTCATCGGGTTCGCCATCAAGGTGCCGATGTTCCCGTTCCATACCTGGCTGCCGGACGCGCACACCGAAGCGCCCACCGCGGGCAGCGTCATCCTGGCCGCGGTCCTGCTCAAGATGGGCACCTACGGGTTTATCCGCTTCTCTCTGCCGCTGCTGCCCCAAGCCTCGATTGACCACACCATTGTCACTATCCTGGCTGTCCTTTCGCTCATCGGCATCCTGTACGGGGCGCTGGTCAGCCTGATGCAGCAGGACTGGAAGAAACTGGTGGCGTACTCCTCGGTCAGCCACTTGGGCTTCTGCACCCTGGGGATCTTTTCCCTGAACCACGCGGGTCTGGCCGGAAGCGTAATCCAGCAGGTCAACCACGGCATTTCCACCGGGATGCT
Organism: Bryobacterales bacterium; assembly: GCA_020851655.1. GTDB lineage: Bacteria > Acidobacteriota > Terriglobia > Bryobacterales > Bryobacteraceae > JADZCI01. The sequence goes on along the minus strand of JADZCI010000081.1, from coordinate 3,139 downwards.
GTTCCTGATCGTTGGCGTCATCTACGAACGGCGGCACACGCGCGAGATCAGCGAGTACGGCGGGTTGGCGCACATCATGCCGCAGTTCGCCTTTGTCTTCGCGTTTGCGATGCTGAGTTCCGCCGGGCTCCCGCTGTTGAACGGTTTTGTCGGCGAGTTCACGATCCTGCAAGGCGCGTTCGCCGCCAGCAAGGTATGGGGCGCCTTCGCGGTGTTGGGCATTATCTTCGGCGCGGCGTACCTGCTGTGGCTCTACCAGCGCACCATGCTGGGCGAGGTCACCAATGAGAAGAACCGCGGGTTGCGCGACCTCACCCCGCGCGAGTGGGCGGTGTTCCTGCCGCTCATGGCGTGGGCGGTCTGGATCGGCGTCTATCCGAAACCCTATTTCGACATCCTCGATAAACCGGTGACACAGATTGTGGAGCGCGTCCACGGCAAGACCCAGCCCGTCGAAGCGTCTCTGACGGAGGTGGCGCGATGAGCCAGTTCTACACATCGACCGATCACTTTGTCCTGCTGCCGGCGCTGCTTCTGGCCATGTTCGGGTGCGCGGTCCTGCTGTTCGACTTCTGGATCTTCCCGCAGGAACAGCTCCGCAAACACCTGATCTGGTTCGTCGCCCTGGGCGAGGCGTTCACGGCCATCGCACTGTTCCGCCAGTACAGCTTTCTCAACGAGCATGGCGGCGAGTTGGTGGCGTTCAACGGCGCGCTGGTCATCGACGGTTTTGCACTGTTCTTCCACTGGCTGTTTCTCGCCGCAACCCTGATCGTGGCGCTCATCTCCTACCGCTACCTGGAGGTCCGCGAGGAACATCACGGCGAGTATTACGGAATCCTGATGCTGGCGCAGTGCGGGATGTTTTTCCTGGCCAGCGGCACGGACCTGGTGACCATGTTCGTCGGGCTGGAACTAATGGCCGTCAGCTTCTACATCCTGGTGGGCTTTCTGCGGACGGATAAGCGCTCCAACGAGGCGGCCCTCAAGTACCTGCTGCTGGGGGCGTTTTCGAGCGGGTTCCTGGCCTACGGCTTTTCTCTGCTATACGGTATGGCCGGCTCCACCAGGTTGCGCGACGTGGCCACCGCCGTGGCGGCGCGGGACCTCAAAGACCCCATCCTGTTGATGGCCATCGGGACGGTGTCCGTCGGCCTGTTCTTCAAAGTGTCCGCGGTGCCTTTCCACATGTGGGCGCCGGACGCCTATGAAGGCGCGCCGACCAGCGTGACGGCTTTCCTGTCGGTCGGCTCAAAGGCGGCGTCGTTTGCGCTGCTCATCCGCTTGTTCACGGCGCTGGGCGCGGCGCGCTCCGTCTGGGAGCCCGTGCTCGCCGGCGTAGCCGTCCTCAGCCTGACCATCGGCAACTTTGCCGCCGTGACGCAGACCAACACCAAGCGTCTGCTGGCGTATAGCTCGATTTCTCACGCCGGGTACATGCTGCTCGGATTAGTCGCCGGCAACGACCGCGGATTGCAGGGAATGCTGGTGTACCTGCTGGTTTACACGTTCATGAACCTGGGCGCGTTTCTGGTAATCATCGCGCTGAACCAGAAGGATGTGGCCGGCGAAGACGTCGCCGACCTCGGCGGGCTGATTCACCGCAACCCCGGCTACGCGCTGCTCATGCTGGTCTTCCTGCTGTCGCTGGCCGGCATCCCCCCAACGGCCGGCTTCATCGGCAAGTACTACATCTTCATGGCGCTGGTGGAGGCCAAGATGTACTTCCTGGCCGTCATTGCCGCCCTCTACGTCGCGGTCGCGGTCTTTTATTACTTCCGCATGGTGCGCAGCATGTTCGTCGAAAAGCAGGAGCACGCCGGACCGCTTACCACCAGCTTTGGAATGCGCGCGGCGCTGGTGGTGACGGGTCTGGCGACGCTGGTGGTCGGTCTTTACCCGGAACCCTTTGTCCGGCTGGCGCAGACTTCGCTGATGCGTTGAGGAACCTCCATGGAAACCGTCCTTCAAAACCCGCTCTTCTGGCCCCTCGTGACGGCAGCCGCTATCCTCGGGCTGTTTCCCCTGGTGGTCGGCTATGTGGTGTTGGTGGAACGCAAGATCCTGGCCGACATGCAAACCCGGCTGGGGCCCATGCGCGTGGGGCCTCATGGAGTCCTTCAGCCCATCGCCGACGCGCTGAAGCTGCTTCTCAAAGAAGACGTCATTCCCGCCGAAGCCAACAAGTGGATCTTCTGGCTTGCGCCGGCGATTTCCTTTTTCACCGCGCTGACCGCCATGGCCGTGATTCCTTTCTCCGACAAGGCCATCGTGGCCGATGTCAACGTCGGACTGCTCATCATTACGGCCATGTCTTCGGTGGGCATTCTGGGAATCGTGTTGGGCGGCTGGTCATCCAACAGCCACTACTCGTTGCTGGGGTCCCTTCGCAGCGCGGCGCAGTTGGTCTCCTACGAGGTCGCCTTGGGGTTGGCGCTCATGACCGGCGTGATGTGTGCGGGAACGCTGAGCATGGCTCAAATCGTCCGCGTGCAGCAGGAACGCGGCCTCTGGTTCATCTTTGACAACTACGGCCTGATGATCGCCTCCTTCGTCGTGTTCTTTATCGCGGCGATTGCCGAAACCAACCGCGCGCCCTTCGACCTGCCGGAAGCCGAATCAGAACTCGTCGCCGGGTTCCACACCGAGTACAGCGGGTTCCGCTGGGGCATCTACATGCTGGCCGAGTACGGCAGCATGTTTGTGCAGGCGTCGGTGGCCATCACGCTGTTCCTGGGAGGCTGGCTCCGCCCGTTCCCGAGTGTCGCCTGGCTCGCCATCCCTCTCAACTACGCTTTCCCGTTCCTGCTGTTTGCCGCCGCCGGGCTCGGCTGCATCCCACTGGCGCGGCGCTTGAACAAGCGCATCCACATTCAGGGTTTGTACTTCTGCGCCGTCTGCCTCGCCGGACTAGGCGCGCTGTTCCTGATACCGGCGGTCAATGCCTTGGTCATCAACCTGTTCTGGTTCCTGTTCAAGCTCGGCGTGATGATCTACATTATGATCTGGCTGCGCGGAACCTTCCCCCGCTACCGCTACGACCAGTTGATGAACATCGGGTGGAAGGTCTTGATCCCCGTCTCGCTGGGTCTGATCCTCGCCAACGCCCTGGTCGGAATCGCGAAAGCGGGCTGAGGCG
>JADZCI010000080.1 GCA_020851655.1 Bryobacterales bacterium | reverse complement strand
TTTGCAGCGGGGTGTGGGGCGCGTTGGGAGTGACGTACAAAAAGAACGGATCGCGCCTGTGCCGTTCGATGAACTCCAAGGCGTGGTCGAAGAAGATGTCGGTGCAGTAGCCGGACTTTTTGACGCTCTGGCCTTGCTCTTCGAGGACGGGATCGAAGTAGCCGTTTTCCGGCGGGCCGGAAGGCTGGGCGAGTCCGCCGCCCTTGCACACCAGCGACTCCTGGAAGCCCTTGTCGATGGAGCGCATGGGGTAGTTGTCGCCCAGGTGCCACTTGCCGAAGATGCCGGTTTTGTAGCCCGCCTTGCTTAGGATTTCCGGGAGCGTCACCTCGCTCGGCCGCATCATCGAGCGTCCAAGGTAGGTATCGATGACGCCGGTGCGGTAGTTCCAGCGGCCCGTCATGAGCGAGGCGCGGGTGGGTGAGCAGACCGGCGACGAGTGGAACTCGGTGAAGCGCGCGCCGCCGGCGCCGATAAAATCGAGGTTGGGGGTCTTGAGGTGCGGGTTGCCGTGGATGGACAAGTCGCCGTAGCCCTGATCGTCCGTCATGATGATGATGACGTTCGGACGCCGGGCGGGAGCGAGCAGGCTGGCGCCGCTGGAAAGAAAATCACGCCGTCTCATGGAGAGCCGGAGATGAGTATATCGAGGGAGCGGCCAGGAGCGCCGGAAGGCCGGCGAGTGTGGCTCTTCAGCGGGAGCGCAGCTCGTCCGCCATCTGGGTGTCGGAACCTTTCAGATGCGTGAGAAGCCACTCGCGTACGAGTGAAGTTGCGGCGGAGGTGAGCGGCATACGTCCAGCCATGCGAAGAAGGTAATCGTGCTCGTTCTTGTGCCGTTCGAGCGAAGGGCAGCGCTCGCGTTTCATCAGGCGCTCTTCGGCGGCAAAGTGTTCGCGCAGCAATTCGAGCAGAGCGTGCCATTCCCGGACGAGCGTGGAACGGGACTTGCCGGACAGGATCGCGGCGTGGACGGAGTTCAACTTCTCCACGATTGCGATGTGCTGGTCGTCAAACTCCGGCAGGTTGAGCAGGTGTTCCGCTTTCCAGGATAACAAGACTGCCATACCTGAAATTGTACCTTTTCGCGGCGGGTATTCCCAAGTGGCCTGGGGGAGGCCTGTCGACGATCTTGATGTTTTCCACTTATGCCGCTCGGCCCAGGAACCGCCGTAGCGCACGCCGCGTGCGGTCCTGGTCCTTGATCTCGCACTCCCACACCACCAGGCTCTTCCATCCAAGGTTCTCCAGACTGCCCTGCGCATGCCTGTCCCGTTCCATATTCCGCGCGACCTTTCGCGTCCAGTACTTGCGATTCCGTACGGGAACGCGCGCGCCTCGGGCGCAATCATGCCCGTGCCAAAAGCAGCCGTGCACGAAGACCACCTTGCGCAGCCTCGGGAAGGTCAGATCGGGCTTTCCGGGCAGGTCCTTCCGGTGGAGCCGGAAGCGGTAGCCCATACCATGCGCGAGGCGGCGCACTGTCATTTCAGGCGCCGTGTTGGCGCCCTTCACCGCCCGCATGATACGGCTGCGCTGCTCCGGACTCTCCTTCATCGCCGCAGTTCGATCCTCAAACTGGGATCGGTCTCGACCTCCTCGACGATTTCGTTATATCTCTTCACCAGGTCTGCGACGGCGGTCTTGCGGCCGTCAGCCCCGAACTTTCCCCACTCGTACAGGTTGAGCGCGACGAACTGCTCGACTTCAAAAATGTCGATCCGGTCCGCGAGGTCCGCGTTGGCGGCGAGGCCCTCCGCCACCGCCAGAGCCCGTTGCAGCGTCACCAACATAGGCCGGTAGCCGTCATTCAGGTTTTCGCGGCACTTTTCGATCACCGCCTCACCCGGGGACGTGGTGACGTGAACAGCGACGTCCCCGATCAGAAAATCGCCTGCGCGCGAGCCGGGCGCATCCGCCGTGGAAAAGCAGTTGTGTTGGACGCTTCTCTTTCCCAACGCACAATCGAGCTTCGCGCCGATCAAATGCTGAAGCACCGCGCCCGCGTAGTACATGCCCGGCGCGGTCTTTTGACGGTCCACCGCCTGGACCACCACATCGCGCACGATCATGCGCAGGCTCCGCGCGGCGTCCACCTTGATCTTGAAGGGCTTTCCCGCGAAGAATTCGTGGACCCGGTTGATCCAGAACATCTCAACGGCATTGAGATCGACGGGCCCTTTCCCCTTCAGACTGTTCAGCAAGGCGGCGTATTCGCGCATGTTCTTCAGGCTGCCACGCGACGTGCGGCCTCCTTCGTCAGCTAGTACCCGCGTAATACCATGCCGCTTTAAGACCGCTTGAACAGCGCCTTTTCCAAGTCCGAGGACCTGGCCGCCTCCTTCGGTGAGAAGTTTATCGGGGGCCAAGGGCAATCCTATCGTTTTGGCGTGTTGCGTGACCACCAAGGCAACGCAGAGCGGCCCCTTGCCCCGGAAGCGCTTGGCGAGCGCGAACGCGGCGAGTTCCCGCTGATGCGCGCCCGCCATATCAGGCTGCTTCTTTCGTGGCGCTCCCCGTCCCTTCGCCAAGCAGCGGTTCGAGCAAATGCGCAGCAAGGAAACGGACCACAGGCACTACGACCCCGTCCCCGGCGAGGTGGTAAGCCTCATTGTAGTTTTGTGGCAGCTTATAAGTGTCGGGGAGTCCCATAAGCCGGGCTGCTTCTCGCGGCGCCAGCAGCCGCGACCGGACCTTGTCGCCTTCGACGATCATGATGGCCTGACGGCTCGAGCCGCCTACTGGTGTCCGGAGGCATCCCGAAACGCCGTCGAAGCGGACCTCCGCCCGCTGCACTCGCGTTCCGCAGGCATCCTTACGGGTACGTTTGTAAACTCCGCCGACCATCCGCCTCCCTATTCGCATGGCCTGTTCGACCTTCTTGCGGTTGACAGGACTCATCAAGCCGATTAGACGTTGCGTCTCCGCCGCCGTGTGCCATGACACTCCTTGCGGTTCATCCTCGATCACATCGGCGAACCTCAACTTACGGTCGGGAGGGGGCGGCAAACTCCACCACACCCAAGCCGCCTTCGACCGCTCGGAAAGCTCCCCGTAGGCGCAAACCAGATTCGCAGGATGCCACGGCAGCCCAGCCCGGGGTAGCGCAAGCACAGCGGGCACGGCCCGATCCTGGCGCATTGCCACAACGAAAAGCCGAGGCCGCGATTGCGGCACAAAGCGCACCGCATCCACCACAAGAGCGCCAAAGCGATAGCCGCCGCCGGCGAGCGCGGCTCCGATCGCCGCGAAATCCTTTCCGCCATGCGACGTCAGGGCGCCACAAACGTTCTCAAGAACGACTACGGTGGGCGCCCGGCCTTCTTCGGCCAACGCCTCGATGATCCCCCAGAATGGCCAGAACGTCCCCGAGCGTTCGCCTTTGAGGCCGGCATAATCTCCGGCCAGAGATAAATCCTGGCACGGAAACGATGCCCAAGCCAGATCAGCGCGACCCGGAAGGTCCGGCGTGGCCAGCCTGCCCACGTCCTCGATCTTCAGTCGCTCGCTGCCCCAGTTGGCGGCGTAACTCGCGCCTTTCTTTGTGTCGATGTCATTGGCGAACAGGCACTCCCAGTTCTCGCCCAGCCCGGCTCTCGCCAGCCCACCGCCCGAGAAAAACTCATAGAACGCCGGCATCCGCGCTACCCTGCCCTTTGAACAGTGGCCACCTCTGGGCCAGATACTGCTCCGCCGCTTCCCGCACAACCCACGCCAGCGAGACTTTCTTCTCCTTGGCGATGCCTTCGAGCACCTGGTAGACATCGGGTGGAAAGCTGATCGATGCGCGCACGGCCGCACCGCTCTCGTCCTTGCTTTTTCGAACTCGTTCTTTCCCCTTCATGCCCGGATTTCGACCCCTACTCAGTCTTCACCACATTACACCATATCGGTGAAACCGGAGCCGGCTGTAGATGTAATTAAGCGTGCAACCGCGGTTACTCGATTGCGGGTTTGGCGCTTGCGGGCAGGAGCGAGCGGTATTGGCGCCCCGCTCTGGCTTCGACGAATGCCGCCTTGGCTGCCTCGACCTGTTCCGGATGGTCGAAGAGGCGCACGGCGGCGAGGGCGAGGGTGCGGGCGGCGACCAGCATGCCTTTTCGGCCGATGCTGGAACCGGAGCAGGCGGTGGACTGCCAGGTGTGCGGCGGCACGCCCGCCACCCAGGTTGCCGCCAGAAACTGTCCTGTGGGGACAACCCAACTAACGTCGCCCACGTCGGTTGAACCGGAAAGCAGGCGGGTGCGCGGGGGGCCAATCTGCTCGACCTGCTCGATGGGCGGGAGATCGCCTTCAAGCGTCCCGCGAATCTGACTGGCAAAGGCACGCTCCGCGGGAGTGTATTGGACACCGCCGGACTGGCGCAGAGCCGCGTCCAGAACCTGGACCAGGGTCCGGTTGGGAAGGTAGTTGGCGTAGGCGCCCTGCACGTGCCACTCCATGCGGGTTCCGGAACCGAGCGCGCCGGCTTGCGCGCAGTTCATGACGCGTTCGGTGATGCTTTCGAGCATGGATAGCTGAGGGTGGCGGATGATGAGGGAGAGTTCCGCCATGCCTGGAACGATGTTGGCGGCGCCTCCGCCGCGAGTGATGGCGTAGTGCATGCGGGTTTCCTGCGGAACGTGTTCGCGAAGCAGGTTGATCGCGTGGGTTGTGATTTCGAGTCCGTCGAGAGCGGAGCGGCCTTTGTCGGGAGCGGCGGCGGCATGCGCGGCGCGGCCGAAATAGCCGACGTTAGCCATCGTGTTGGCCAGCCAGGACTGGTTGTCGGCTTCGTTGGCGTCCCACGGGTGCCAGACGAGGGCGATGTCCACGTCGCGAAACAGCCCGGCGCGGATCATGAAAATCTTTCCGCCTCCTCCTTCTTCAGCGGGTGTGCCGTAGAAGCGGATGGCGCCTTTCAGTTTTCGCGCCTCCAGTTCTTCTTTGACGGCGATGGCGGCCAGCGCGGATGCCGAACCGAACAGGTTGTGCCCGCATCCGTGTCCGCTGCCGCCGGCGGCGATGGGCTTGGGCTCGGCCACGGTGTCCTGAGACAAGCCCGGCAGCGCGTCGTATTCGCCCAGGATGGCGATGACGGGCTGGCCTTCACCCCAGGAGGCGGTGAACGCGGTCGGCATGCCGGCGACACCGTCTTCGATGCAAAACCCGCTGCGCCGCAGTTCATCGCGCAGGAGCGCGGCGCTGCGCGACTCCTTGAACCCGAGTTCAGCGAGATCCCAGATCTGGCGGGAAATTTCGCCAAATCTGGCCGCCCGCGCTTCGACCTTTGACAGGACCGGATCCTGCGCCAGGACGAGGCTCGTCCCAAACACGATCAGGGCAACATGTTTGAGGGTTGGTATCTTAGAGTTCATTTTTGTAGCCGAATCCACTCATAATAAAGCCTGACCATGCACCGTTATGCGGCCATCGACATTGGCAGCAACTCGATCCGGATGCTGGCGGCCGAGATGGACGGGAACCAGCGGCCGCAGACGCTGGCCGAAGACCGCCAGGTGACCCGTCTTGGTTCGAGTGTATTCGAAACGGGGTATGTGAACCAGGAGTCGATGGAACTGGTTTGCGGCGTGCTGGAGCGAATGAGCGCGGCGTACCGGAAGTACGATGTTCTGGCGGCGCGTGTGGTGGCGACCGCCGCCGTGCGGGATGCGCGCAATCAGGACGAGTTTCTGGAAAGAGCGTCGCAGGCGGCGGGCGCGAAGGTGGAAGTGATTTCCGGGCAGGAGGAGGCGCGCCTCATCTTTCACGGCGTGCAGAGCCGCTGGCCGCACCGGCGGCGCCGTGTGCTGGTGATTGATATAGGCGGCGGCAGCGCCGAGGTGATTCTCGGCGAGGAAGGCCGGATCGCCGCGGCGTTTTCGCGCCCTTTGGGCGCGGTGCGTTTGTCCTCGGTGTTTCTGAAGTCCGACCCGCCGTCGCCGGCGGACCTGAACCGGATGAAGGAGTACATTGAGGAGAAGCTCACGCCGGCGGTGCGGCGCATCGGCAGGGGAGCGTTGGAGCGCGCCATCGGGACCTCGGCAACGGCCTCGGCGGTGGTGTGCGCGGCGAACCGGATTCCGCGCGCGCGCCGGGCCGAAGCCGACAGGAAGCGCGTCACGGCGCCGCAGTTGAAGGCGCTGTATGAGGACCTGTCCACGAAGGACCTGGCGGCGCGGCGCAAGATCACCGGCATCGGGCCGCGCCGCGCGGAAATCATCGTGCCCGGCGTGGCCGTGCTGCTGCGCGTGCTGCGCGACCTGGGGATTCCTTCGCTGTATTACTCGGCGGCCGGATTGCGTGACGGAATCGTGATTGACCTGGCGGCGCGCGGCGCGGGCCGCGTCAATGCCCGCCTGGCGCCCGAGCAGCGCAAGGCGGTGGAGGAGTTCGCGCGGCGCTTTGGCGTGGACCTCAAACATGCGCGCAAGGTGGCGTCCTTTGTCACCACGCTGTTTGATGCGCTGCTGGGGCTGCACCGGCTGCCGCCGGAACAGGGAAGACTGGTGGAAGCGGCGGCCTACCTGCGTGACGTCGGGCACGTGGTCAACGACTCGAGCCATCACAAGCATTCGTTCTATATCGTCTCGAACGCCGACCTGGGCGGTTTTGACCAAACCGAGCGGCAGTTGATCGCGGCGCTGTGCCGGTACCACCGGAAGTCGATGCCGGTGGCGCGCCACCCCGAGTTTCAGACGCTCACAGCCGAAATGCGGCGGTCCGTGCTGTGGCTCGCGCCGCTGCTGAGGATCGCCGATGCGCTGGACCGCGGCCGGGAGCAGCGCGTCGAGTCGATTGAATGCGCCGTGTCGGGCGGCCAGGTCAGTTTGACGGCCCGGGAGAAGCTGGACACGGCACTGGAGCAGTGGGCGGTCGAGATCGCCGGACAGGATTTCCAGCAGGTTTACGGCAAGGCGCTGGCGTTCCGTGTGGAAAGGGCGGCATGACGCTGCACGATTACGCGATGCGACAGGTCGAGAAGCATCTCGGCCGGTTTGAGGCCCACGTCAAGGCGGTGCTGTCGGAACCGTCGCCGGATGCGATTCACGACCTGCGTGTCGCCACCCGGCGGCTTTCGCAAGCGCTGCGCGTTTTCCGCGACGCCCTTCCCGAAGGTGTGCCCAACCAGATTCGCGGGCAGATGAGCGAGATCCGGCAGGAGGCCGGCGCCATGCGCGACGGTGACGTCATGGCCGGGCTTTTCCGGAGCTTGAAGCTGGGGCCGACTCACCGCCTGTTTCGTGAGATTGCGCAGCAGCGGACCGCCGAAGAACAGAAGCTGAAGGACAGCCTGGCGGCGCTGGCGGCGACTGGTTACCGTGAGACGTGGCGGGCGGCGCTGTCCGCCCACGGGACTGAGGAGCAGGATGCGGTGCTGTATGCGCGCGGGCACCTGTCGCGGGAGTGCGGCAAGTACATGGCCGCGGGGCGGCGATTGGTGCGCAAATCCCGCACTCCCGAGCAACTGCATAAATTCCGGATCTTGACCAAACGTTTCCGGTACACTCTGGAGATGTTTTCCGATTTGTATGGTCCGGGCCTGCAACAACGGCTGGGCCGCTTGCGCACGGTGCAGGAGACACTCGGAAACCTGAATGACTGCGTGGTCGCCTCCGCCATGCTGCGGCGCTTTGATCCGTTCCACCGCCTTCTGCCGCGCCTGGCGGCCGAAGCGCTGGCATGCGAAAGCTCGTTCCGCTATTTTTGGGATGCGATCATGAGCGCGCCCGGCGAGGAATGGCGCTGGGTTCGCTATTTCCGGTACAGCGGCAGGGCGCCCGTGACGGCCGGTCCTCAGGGGTCCA
>JADZCI010000079.1 GCA_020851655.1 Bryobacterales bacterium | reverse complement strand
GAATCCAGCGCCACCTCAAACACCGTCCCAGCCGGGAGCCCCGCGCTTCGCACCTGTGCGGGACTCTCCGTTTCCGCCGCGGGTTGCGAAGGCGCCGGGCTGAAGGCTGGCGCCGCTTCCGTTGTCAACGTGGATTCCGTCTGATACTTCCGGCACGCGGCGAGGCGGATCCGGTTGAGGTTCTCGTTTCCATCGCTCGATCCCGCCTGCAAACTCGCCGAAACCGGCAGTAGGAACTCCTCTGAGCCAACCCGCTGCCGGGCGTATTGCACCACCGTCTGAACCTCCGCCAGCCCCAGCTTCTCGGGAATATCGTAGGCGTGAACCTCCAGCCGGACCAAGTCCAGGGTCTCGGCGTCCACGCGAAAACGCCCCTGAAAACCAGTCACCGCTTCCACCCCCGCCGTCCGAATTTTGTAGGCGCTGTCGCCCGCCGCGACATCGAAGTGGAAGTCCAGAGCCTTATGGCCGTTCTCCTCTCCTTCGCCTTCAAACCCGAACTTCACCTTGGACTGCAGGAATATGTGCGCCGCCAGCAAGCCGAATTGTCCGGTGCCGATCGTGCCGCGTGTGATCATCTCCGCCAGCGGTTGAGCCCCGAACCGCCGTGCGCCTTGGCGCGCGTACAGTTCCTGACCTTCGGCGTAAGCCACCTCGAGCTTCAACTCGTCCAGGCGCTCCCACGGACGTTCCGCGGTGAAGCGGCTGAACCTCTCGATACGCATGGCGCAGGTGTAATCCGGCAACCGCTCCAGGTTGCCTTTCATGACCGTTTTGAAACGGCTCAGCAGTTCTTCCGGGTCCTCGGCCGCCCAAGCCGTGCCGCAGAGCCAGAAGACGGCTGCCGCCCCGCGGCCCCTTCGAGGCATACAGGAATTGTGCGGCAAGATGCGCGGGAGCGCGCAAATTTAATGTGCTACCTGGAACGGTTCCAGTAAATACGCAGGTTCTGTGTGGCTCGCCCGCCGGCGACGATCTCCGGCTTCCCATCCCGGTTCAAGTCCGCCACCGCCAAGTCCTCCACCGCGACTCCGTCATCCAGCGGCGTCTTGGTCCACGTGCCGCCGCCGGTCAGCTTGTAGAGCGCCAGACCCCAAGGCTTCCCGCGCCATCCGGCGGCGAGTTCGTCGTTGCCATCGCCATCGAAATCGCCCCACCCCAGCGCATGCCCCTGGTTGAGATCCGCTTCAATGGACTGCCGCTTCCAGAGAGGGGCAGCTTCTTCAAGGAGCACAATGCTGTTGCCGTGCCATGGCTCGATCGTTGCCAGCACGCGCTTGCCGCCGGTGCGCCCGAGCTTGATTTCTCCAGGCTTGCCTTCGGCGATCGTGCGCTTCGTCCAGCGCCCGGCGCCCCGGCGGCGGAGTGCGGTGACGCCCTCCACGCTGGCCACCCAGATCTCCCGGCCGACAATGATGAAGTTGTGGGCGATGTGCAAGGACTCATCAGCCACCTCCACCGGCCAGGCGCCGGCTTCAGGGTTCTTCGGGAGATGAAAAACCAGGATCCGCGCGCCCGGCGTGCCGCCCCACTCGGGCGGCTTTGCGCCCCGCCCGTGCAGCGGCACGACAACCAACTCCGGGCGCCGGTCTCCATCGACGTCACCCCAGCGGATGCGGTGGAGGGTGGGTTCGGTGGCCAGGTTGACGGCTTTGCCGGAAAAGGAAACCCAGTGCAGCGATCCGCCGCCCGCCGTATTGGCGGGTTGCCAGTCGGCGCCCAGAGCAAAATCAAGCTTGCCGTCGCCATCCACGTCGTAAGGCGCCACGCAAACGTTGTCCTTCTCCGTCACCTTTTCGATCACGACGTGGCGGTTCCATCCCGGATTCTCAAACCACAGCAGTTGAGTGGCGCTGAGCGCGATGATGTCGGTCTTGCCATCGCCGTTGACATCGCCGGTAGTCACGGCATAGACAACACCGAGATCTTTGGCGATCTCCTGCGTCTCGAACAAGCCCTGCGCCGCCACGGCGCCGGCGGCCGCACCCGCGAGCCAGAGAATTCGAAGCATGAGTAGACCTAGTGTAGACCGAAACTCATGCGGGCTCAGCCTCAGCGGCCGGCCGTCCAGAGAATGCTTTGATGCACCAGCCGCCGGTAGGCCGGACTCTCATGCGCCTCGCGGCCATGGCCGAGCTGCACGTACACCACCTTGGACTTTGTGTATGGGCTCACCCATGCCAGTGGGCCGTCGCTGGTCGGAGCATCGGTCCGGACCAGAATCTGGGCCTGTGGCGAAATCTCCATCCCCTTGTACGTCTCATCTTTGATCTGGATTTCCGGCATGCCTTTCGTGATCGGGTGCTGCGCCACCGGCCAGGCCTTTTGCCACACGTCGTGCAGATAGCTGGACGCCGGATGTTCGCCCATCGGCTTCTCGTAATAGTGGCCGCCGATCATGTCCTTCCACCACTCCCAATCGTGAAAGCTCGCAATCGAGTGGTGCAGCGCCACCAGCCCCTTGCCGCTCTCCACAAACTCGCGCAGGTTCTTCTTTTGCGCCTCGGGCAATTCCTGAATCAGATCGTAGAGCACGATCACGTCGTAGGCCTTCACCAGGTTGCCGCGGAACGCGGCGGGGTGCGGGTCGACGTTGACAACCATATCCCGGTAGCCCTCAAAGATCGAATAGAACGACGCTTCGTGGCTGTGCCCGCCGGTGACGGCCAGCACGCGTACGGGCCGCACATCCAGCGGATGCAAGGGCAAATCGGCGGGCAGGGTCACCGCTCCGGCCGCCGCCCATTCAACTCCGCGCGCAAACGATGTCATGAATCCCGGCGCGCCCATCGAATTGAGATCGTGGCCAAGCGCCGTGTGAAACACCCGGCCCTGCCCGTACTGAACGGTCCACAGCAGCGGTTCGTCTTTTCCCGTTCCGCGGCGTTTGGCATCGTCGAACGCGGTGGCCAGCACCTGAATTCCCGGCTCGAGCTTGAAGCCGTGATAGAGTTCGTCCGACAGCGGAAACGTGCGCGGCATCCCGCGCGCGATGGGATGATCGGGGTTCGTCCAGGTGACCTGAAAAACGTGGCGGTCGCCGTGGCCGGTCTTCGGGTCTTCGGTCCAGGAGGCGCCCACCATCCGCGCGTATTCGGCCCACGGGGCCTCGCGCTTGCCGGTGTTGGTCATGTGTTCGCCCAACACTTCACGGACGCCAAACGGGTAGCTGGCCGCGTGCACCACGGCAAAGCCCCCGCCGCGGCGCACAAACGACACCAGCGCCTTTTCCGCCACCGCGCCCCAGCGCGGGCCGCAATAGTTGGACACCACCACGTCGTAGTTGGCGAGAATCGCCTCGGTCATCCCGGCGGGCTCGTCCATCACGCGCGTCTCAAAGCGTCCGGACGTGTCGAGCACCCGTTGCAGAAACGGCGTCGTCTCGCGCCACTCGTGGTTGTTGTGGCCCGACAGAATCAGTGTCCGCAACGGCGGCGCCGCGGCCGACGGCAGGCTCGCCAGCAGCCACCCGAGCAGCAACCGCCTCATACGTCCCACTCCTTCTTCCACTGTGCGCGCTGCCCTTGCCGGTAAGCCAGGTTGCCGATATGGCACGCCATCGCGGCGTAATGCCCATCGACGACATTGGCGTTCGGCTGCTTGCGGCTGCGGATGCAGTCCAGCCAGTTGGCCATGTGCGCCGGCTCTGGGGAACCTCCCGCGGTGACCGGTTCGCCGCCCCCGGCGGGCAGGAACCGGTATCCAGCCCGGAAGATATTCAGCCGGCCGCCGGAACCCATGAACACGATATCGGCCGACTCCTTGGCGATCATGTCCGTGATCGTCGCCTCGAACGTTACATTCAGCTTCTGTGGATAGTCCAGGATGAAGTTGATGTTGTCAGCCGTGTCGCGTCCGTCGTTGTAACGGTAGATTCCGCCGATGGCCGCCGCCGACAGGGGCGCCTTCAACCCCAGGTACCAGTGCACCACGTCCACCATGTGGACAAACAGGCCGCCCGTCTGGCCGCCCGTCGAAAAATCCCAATACGCAAACCGGTTGAAGTACCGCTTCGAATCCCAAGGAATCTTGGGCAGCCATCCAAGCACCGCGTCCCAATCCAAACCCTCCGGCTTGCGTTCCATTCCCGGCGGAACCGGCGTCAGGTACCCGCTGTTCGCATTCCAGAGCGTGCGGACCATGTTGACCTGTCCAATCAGCCCGGTATCGAAGAACCGCTGTTTGGCTTCGATAAAGTTGGCCAGGCTTCGCTGCTGCACGCCCACCTGCACCACGCGCCTGGTTTCACGGACGGCTTTCACCACCTCGTGCCCCTGCATGGGCAGTGAAGTCATCGGCTTTTCGACAAACACGTCCTTGCCCGCGCGGCACGCTTCAGCGGTCATGTGCGCGTGATGATGGTCGAGCGTGGCGACAATCACGGCGTCGATGTCCTTGCGGTCGAGCAACTGCCGGTAGTCGGCAATCTGCGTAACCGGAGCGCCAATCAGCTCCGCGCCTTGCGCGCGGCGCGCGTCCCAGGCATCGCACACGGCGGCGAACTCGTTGCCGCCGGCCGCCTTCGCCATGCGGATCAAGTGCTGGCCCCGTCCTCCGGCGCCGATAATTCCTAACCGCACACGATCGTTCGCGCCCAGTACGCGAGAGGCCGAGGCCGCCGATGCCGCGAGAAAACCGCGGCGGGATACGCCGGAAATCATATTGGGGGCTCCTTGGGAGTTTCAGGAGTGTTTCTCCTCAATCTCCTGTTGCCAGCATGAAAGAACCGCCGCGCGAAGTCAAGAATCAGACATGACATACTGCCCCTGTGAAGCTCTTGAACGCCGCTCCGCTGTTGCTTGTTTCACTCGCGGTCTGTCCGGCCCAGCGCCCGCCCGCCAAAGGTCCCTTGCGCGTGCTCGGCTCCAATCCCCGGTGGTTCACCGACGGCTCGGGCAAAGCCGTCTACCTGGCCGGTTCGCACACCTGGCAGAACCTCCAGGACAACGGACTCATCATGCCCAACGGCGGCCAGAACCCGCCTCCCGTCTTCGACTACGAAGGCTACCTGCGCCTGCTCGAAACGCACCACCACAATTTCTTCCGCCTGTGGCGCTGGGAGACCACCAAGTGGACGGATGCCTATACCGGCTCGACCGTCAAGTACTGCCGGCCGCACCCGTGGATGCGCACCGGACCCGGCCAGGCGTCCGACGGCGAGCCGAAGTTCGACCTCACACGGTTCAACCAGGAATACTTTGACCGCCTGCGCTCCAGGTTGATTCAGGCGCGAGACCGGGGCATCTACGCCTCGGTCATGCTCTTTGAAGGCTGGGAGATTCAGTTTACCGACGCCTGGGCCCATCACCCCTTTCACTCGCCCAACAACATCAACGGCGTCGAAGCCGATCAGGACGGCGACGGCAAGGCGTTGGAGTTCAACACCATCGGCAAGACCGAAATGGGGCGGCGTGTCTGGGAACTGCAACAGGCCTACATTCGCAAAATCATCGACACCGTTAACGGCCTGGACAACGTGCTCTACGAAGTGTCGAACGAAGCCCACCCGGACTCAACCGCCTGGCAGTACGAAGTCATCCGTTTCGTCAAAGCTTACGAGGCGGAAAAGCCCAAGCAGCACCCGGTAGGCATGACATTTCAGTACCGGGGCGGCGCCAACCAGACCCTCTACGACAGCCCCGCCGACTGGATCTCGCCGAATCCCGGCGATCCGCAGAAGAGCTACATCACCAACCCATGCGCCGGTTGCACAACCAAAGTCGTCGTCAACGACACCGACCATTTGTGGGGCCATACCGGCGGCGACAACACCTGGGTCTGGCGGTCGTTCATGCGCGGCCTGAACGTCTTGTTCATGGAGGAACTGCTGCCGTCGCCAACGTGGCAGGATTCCGCGCGCCAGGCCATGGGACAGGTCCGCCGGTTCGCCGAACGCATGAACCTGGCGGCGATGAAGCCGGAAGAAAATCTCTCGGCCACCCGCTACTGCCTGGCCAACCGCGGCCAGGAATATCTCGTCTTTCAATCCGACAAAGGCGAGTTCACGCTCGACATGAAAGATGCGCCGGGATCGTTTGCGGCCGAGTGGTTCAACATCAACGCCAACGTGGCGGTAGCCGCACGCCCGGTCGAAGGCGGCCTCGTGCGGCGCTTCACCACCCCGTTTCCGGGTCCCGCCGCCCTCTATTTGAAGCGGCAGCCCGAGTAAGGATCCCCCGAACTGCATGCAGCCAGGTTCCAGTCCTCGCCACCTGCTCGCCCTCGACCTCGGCGGCACGAAACTCGCCACCGCCATCGTGACGCCTGACGGAGAAATCCTCCACCGCGGCCAGGTTCCCGCCGCCGGGTCTCCGGAATCGATCAGCGCCGAAGCGCACCGCCAGGCCGCTGAATCCGGCATTCCGTGGAGCGGCATCGCCGCCGCGGGGTTGATTGTCCCGGGCATCTACTCGCCGCGGACGGGCATGGCTTGGGCGCCCAACCTCTGGGGCTTCGGCGAGGTCCCACTCGGCGCGCTACAGGGCAGCCTGCCGGTTCCGCTGCACATCGCCAGCGACCGCTCGGGCTATGTGCTCGGCGAGACGTGGCTCGGCGCCGCGCGCGGCCTTCGCGACGTGGTCTTCCTCTCCATCGGCACTGGGATCGGCGCGGGCATCCTGTGCGGCGGACAACTCGTCGAAGGACACGGCGGCGTGGCGGGCGCCGTCGGGTGGTGGTCGCTGTCTCCGGTGATGAAGGAAGCCTACCGCGCCGCTGGATGCTGGGAGAGCGAAGCGGCCGGCCCGGCCGTGGCGCGCCTGTCCGGATGCGCCACCGCGGAAGAGGCGGCCAGCCGCGCGCGCTCGGGCGATGTGGCCGCGCGCGCCGCTTTCGATGCGGCCGCGCGATGGATTGGCGCCGGCGTGGCCAATCTCATCAGCGTATTCAACCCCGAAATGGTGATCCTCGGCGGAGGGCTCCTGCGGGCGGCCGATCTGCTGCTCGAACCCGTCCGCGCCGCCGCCGCCCAGTGGGCCCAGCCGGTTGCGTTCCGCCAGACGCGCATCGAGCTGACGCAGCTCGGCGAAAACGCCGGGCTCCTCGGCGCCGCCCGCCTGGCGCTCCAGTCGCTCCCCGCCCCGCCGCCCGGCGGTTGACATATCCTGGGCTTGGCTTATGTCTGCTCACAAGTACTACGAACAAATTTCACAGGTGCTCGCCCGGATTCACGAAACCCAGGCGGCAAAGATCCAGGAGGCTGGCAGAACGTTCGCCGCGGCGATCGCCGCCGGCAAGCGCGTCTACTTGTTTGGAAGCGGCCATTCCGTGATCCCCGTGATGGACATTTTTCCGCGCTACGGCAGCTTTGTCGGCTTTGTGCCGCTCTACGACCCGCGCCTGATGTGGTTCAACGTGGTGGGTCCGGGCGGCGCCCGCGAGTTGCTCTGGCTGGAGCGCCGCGAAGGCTACGCCGAGGTGTTTCTCAAGAGCTATCCGCTCGAAGCGGGCGACGTCATGCTCGTTTTCTCCCACGGCGGCAACAACGCCGCGCCCATTGAAGCCGCGCTGTACGCCAAAGCGCGCGGGCTCACCGTGGCGAGCGTTTCCTCGCACGCCAACCTGGCCGTCTCAAAGCCGGCGCACTCGTCCGGCCAGCGGCTGGCGGAGATCGCTGGTATCGCCATCGACAACTGCGTCCCGCCCGAAGATGCGCTGGTCGGCGTCGGCCGCCGTGAGCCCGTGGCCGCCGGTTCCACCATGGCCGCCGTGTTCGTCGCCATGTCGCTGGTGGCCGAAACCGGCGCGCTGCTCGCCGCCCAGGGATACGACCTGACCACGTTCGTCTCACCCAACGTTCCCGGCGTGGGGGCCGGCCACAACATGCAAGTCTTCGACGCTTACGCGCGCATGCTGGGCCAGCGGCCGCCGCATGGCGCCTGAGCGTCTCTCCGCGGCCGCCCGCGGAGCGATGTTTCTCTTCGGAATCGTGATGGCGCTTCTCGGCGCCGTGCTGCCCGTCATCTCGGCGCGGCTTCAAATCGGCATGGCGCAAGCCGGGGACCTGTTCTTCGCCATGAACCTTTCCATGCTGCTGGCCAGCGTGTCCGTAGGCACGCTGACCGACCGCTACGGACTCAAGTTCGCGCTGGCCGGCGGACCACTGCTGGTGCTCGCCGCCCTCGCCGGACTGGCGTTCGCCGCGGGTATGCGCGACCTCGTGCTCTCCATGGCGGCGCTCGGCTTTGGCGGCGGCGCGCTCAACGTCGGCGGCAACACGCTCGTCGCCGACCTGGAAGACGAACCAATGCGGAAGAACGCCGCGCTCAACCGTCTCGGCATCTACTTCGGCTTCGGCGCGCTGTTGCTGCCGCTGCAAATGGCCGCGCTCCTCGAAAGTCTTGGCCTGGCCGGCATCCTCGCTATCGCCTGCGCTCTTTGCGCCGCCTCGGCCCTCTACACTTCGCTGCAATGCTTTCCACAACCCAAGCATCGCGAGCACACCCCGGCCGGAGAACTCGCGCGCCTGGCCGCAACACCCCTGGTCCTGGCCTTCGGCCTGCTGCTCTTCTTCCAGTCCGGCAACGAATTCACCGTGGCCGGATACCTGTCCACGTTCCTCGTGCGTGAGACCGGCGCCACGGTTTCATCAGCTTCTTACGCGCTATCGGCTTACTGGGCATCCATCATGCTTGCGCGAGTCTGCCTCGGGCGGCTGCTGCTCAAAGTAGACGGGCACACGGCCATTCTGGTTTGCGCGGGCGCCGCCGCGGCCGGCGCCTGGTGGACCTCCTCAGCATCCTCACTCTGGAGCGGCATACCGGCAATCGTGCTGCTCGGGGTGGGTCTTGCGGGAGTTTTTCCAACGGCCTTGGGCCTGGCCGGAAGCGAGTTCAAACAGCGGTCCGGCACGGTCTTCGGAATCCTGTTCACCATGGCTCTGGCCGGCGGCATGACGATCCCGTGGCTCGCCGGACGGCTTTCGGAAGCCAAGACCACCCGGGCCGCCTTTCAGATCGCGGCCATCGGGTTTGCCGCCATCTTCGCCCTGGAGTGGCTGCGCCGCCGGCTGGCGGCGCCGGCGTCTCACGCGCCGGCGCCAAACTCGTAATCGAACTCGTAGAAGTGTTTCCGCTCGGCGACATCGATGCGCATTGTGCCCCGAAGTCCCGCCAACCCTTCCGTGCCGGAGTCCGGGACCACGATGATCGAAAGGTCCGGTTGCCCACGCGTCATCGTGGCGAAGTGCTGCAAGACAAACGAGCCGGCGCGCCCCGCTAGCGTCCCGGTAACGCGCTCGATGGCGACGTATCCGGCCGAGCCTTTCACCGCCGTGCCCGCGCTCAACATCTCTCCTTTGCTCGCAGCCTGCAAGTCACCGTAAAACTGCTTGTCGATCGACATCCGCGCCAGCGAGGGATCCGTGTTTGCGTGGTGCGGCGCCAGCGGCGCCAGTTTGACATCGAACGTACCTTTGGCCTTCAACGAATCACCCCTTCCTTCGATCAAAATGCGGTTGGAACGCCGCTACGCGCCGGGTGGGAACGCGCCAATCTGCCCCAGCACAGCGAGAAAATCGGCGGCGCTCCACCGTTCCACGCACTTTCCGCCGGCGAACCTCAGGAACGTCATGCCGGGCAGCAGAACCGGCTTCCCGGTCCCCGGAATTCCCAGAAACGGCCCGGCGTGCGTGGCCTTCAACACGAACCGTAGCGCGACTTTGTCGCCCTGCTCCAGCCAGTCCAGCACTTCGACCGACGCATCGGGAAACGCACTCCAGATTCCCGCGTAGAACTGCTTGACGGAAGCCAGTCCCGGCTCGACGCCCTGGTAGCCGTGCAGCACTACGTCCTCGGAATACAGATCGAAATAGCGCTCACGCCGCGCCGGGTCGGCCAGGCAAGCCAGACATTGTTCGACAAAGGGCCGGTAACTCATAGGTAAACGAGTATACCTTGCACACATGCAAAAGCGGCGCACCCCGGAAGAGGAGAAGAGGAGGGTGCTTAACAGTTTTGGGGATCGCGCCCTGGGACCATGTTATAGGCTTCTGCCGGCCGCAGAGCGTTGCGAACGGCACTTTCCAGTTGCCCGAGAGTGGGATGAGCGCGGCGGGGAAGATTCTTTCGGAATCGCTTCTCGGCCTTTGGTAGCTGGTCCAATGCGGCCAGTGTATCGCGGAGCATGGCGTTCAAGTCCAGGGTTCCCGGAGATCAACAGGGACTTCAACTGGGGAGGGACGGGCCATGCCCGATGATGGCGTATTGCGCGGTAGAGGTCAAGGGCTGGAGAGGCTGTCCGGACCAGGAATATTAGGCCAGCGAAAGCCATGCGCATCCGCATCTGCCGTCGCCAAGCGTGGCAATCGGCCGAGCACGCGCTCATGCGTCTCTACCGCTCTTAAGAGGAGTTCGCGGCCGCTCGGCCGCTGATCGAACACATCGTAGTGCGTAATGATTTGGTTCTCGGCTTCTTGCACCTGCACGAGCTTTCCAAACTCGGCCGGTTTACTGGCCTTGCCCTTGCGAATGATTTCGCTGTGCGGCTCAAACAGGCTCACGATTTTGCCTGGTAACTGCGTGATTCCGTCGAAGACCCGCGCCTTGGTTTGCTTCAACACGTGCCGTACACGGCCCGCCATCTCCGCCAGGCGTTCGACCGTGCGCGGGTACTGACGCGGACGATGAAGAAGATCGAAACACGAGCGGGTCGAATGAGCGCAAGGTGCGTAACCGCATGCGGAGTATCAGCAAGCGGGTGGTCGCGATTGCAACGGCGTAGAAGAGATGCCCACCAGAAAGAAGAAGAGGCTGGACGGACTGGAAATCGGCATCGCTGAGAGCTGCCGGGCGCACCTGAGATTTCGCCGCGGCAACAAGCTGGGGCTTCATTAGATGTTCATCAGCGATTCCGGCTCGGGTGAAAGAAAGGTGTTACTCCAGTTTGACCAGCGTCCGGTAGGAATCGACCCAGAGGCCGCCATTGACGGGTGTGACGTGGCCGAACGGCCAGTTGCGCTCTGCCGTGGGCCTGGAAAACGACCATAGGATTTGCCGGGTTTCGAGATCGAGCGCGTGGAGTGTGCCGCCGGCGGCGGGAGCGGGTTTGATCTTTGGACTGCCCTGAAAATATAGAACGTTGCCGGCCACGGCAGTGGCGGGAAAGGAGTCGCGGTACTCGCCAGGTATATCCCACGCGGGACGCCCGGTATCCTTGCTAAAGGCGATGAGATGGCCCGCGGTGATCCCCACGAGGACGGCGCCGGCATCCACGAGGCCCTGCACCTGGACACCGCGCTCGCGGCCTTCCACCGGACGCCGAACTTCGACCGGAGGCCAGCGATGGCGTCCGGTGGCGAGATCCACGGCGTATAGATAGTTGTCGCCCGCCGCGAAGACCGTGTCCGCCGTCAGTACCGGCTGATTCAGGCAGACGCCCGGGCGAACGTATGGCGCCTCGGCCCGGTACCGCCAACGCTCCTGGCCGGTCTTGGCGTCCAGCGCAAACAGGTAATAGCCGGCAGGCTTGGCGGCATCGCTGGGGACGGCTTTGCCGATCCCGGTGAGATAAATTACGCCGTCCTTCACCACTGGTTGGGAGGCGCAAGGGGCAAGGTTGGTTCCGAACTCAGCCTTCCATCGCTCACGGCCGGTCGCGGTCTCGAGCGCGAATAAGGAACCGCCCTTCGCCAGGATATAGGCGAGGTCCCCGTTCACAGCGACGCCGGCGCCCTGTTCGGGAACGGGTCCGCGCCAAACCTCCTTCCCGGTGCTCAGCGAGACTGCGATTACCGCTCCAGGATGGGGCGCCCAAAAGGGCGCAATCACGAGGGATCCCGCCACAGCCGGCGGCGTGGAAACGGATGCGGTTCCCCGCGGGAGAACCGCCCGGTAAATCCACCGGGCCTTGCCGGTGATGGCATCGACGGCGAACAAGCCGCCGCGGCCGGTCGGGTTGCCGGCAATCACGGTCGATCCCACGATTGTGGCGGGGCCCCAGTCACGAAAGCCGAGATCGACACTCAATTTTTCGGACGGCGCGCTGCGCAATGGCCGGATGGTTGTAGCACCGCTCTGGGCGAACACGGCGAGCAGCGGAATTGCGGTAACGACGATGACCCTGACGAGGCGTAGCAGTGGCTTGAAACACACGACAACCAGTATTGCCGAATGTCGCCGCCGCATGGCTGCAGGGGTTCACGGGCCGCGGCGCAACGACCACGCTTCACCCTGCGTCCGCGGCCGCTGTGTCCATCTCCGGCATCTTCCAAGCCGCGAAGGACTTCGCGGTCCTGCAAACCAGGGCTCTCGATTTCGATCTGACATCCTGGCAGCGCTGGATCTTGTTCGCGAGTTCGCGGGAGAAAAGACACTTGACGGCGGGTTATCATCAGGCAATGCGTTCGCTGGGCGTGCTGGGACTTCTCCCGGTGTTGGCATTTGCGCAAGAATGGCCGCAATTCCGTGGGCCGAACGGCCGCGGGGTCGGCGCGGCGAAATCTCTGCCCGAGGAGATCGGTCCTGACAAGAACGTCTTGTGGCGGACGGCGGCGCCGCCGGGACATTCGTCGCCGGTCATCGCCGGGGATTTCATCTTCCTGACCGCTGTGGAAGGGGGCACGCGGAACGACCTGGCGCCGGGACGCATGACCGATCCGGGCGGCAAGCTTCTGACGTTTTGCCTGAACCGGCACACCGGCAAGATTCTTTGGCGGCGGGAAGCGCCCCGTCCCCGGCTGGAGAAATACCAGCCGGCCAATACGGCGGCTTCCCCGAGTCCGGTGACCGATGGCCGCGGCGTCTGGGTCTTCTTTGGCGATTTTGGGCTTATTTCTTACGGACTCGACGGCAATGAACGCTGGCGGCTGCCCCTCGGGCCATTCAACAATCCAAACGGCCACGGCAGTTCGCCGGTTGTCTACAAGGACCTCTTGTACTTATTGTGCGATCAGGACACGGACTCCTACTTATTGGCCGTTGAGAAAGAGACCGGTAAGATCCGGTGGAAGGTTTCCAGGCCGGAATCGACCCGGAGTTACTCAACTCCGGCAATCCTAACGATGGAATCAGGCCCGGCCCAACTGATTGTTCCCGGGGCATACCAGTTGACCTCGTATGACGCCGGGACGGGCGAGAGACTGTGGTGGGTGCGTGGCATGTCCTGGCAGCCCAAGGCTGCGCCTCAAGTCGAAGGCGACGTGGTCTATGCGCACTGGTGGGAAGCCGGGGGTGAAGCCGAGGAGCCCTCGGAAACGCCCGAGTTCCAGGAAATGCTGTCCAAGTATGACAAGGACGGCGATGGAAAGTTGTCGTCCGGCGAACTGGCGCCGGAACCCAGGCTTCAACGCGGGCTTTCCGATATCGATCTGAACGGCGACGCCCTCATCGACGACCGCGATTGGGACTTTCACCGCGCCAAACGCGCGTCTCGCAATACTCTGATCGCGGTCCGCGCCAGAGGACGCGGCGATGTGACCAACTCGCCCAACGTTCTTTGGCGCATGCAGAAGTACCTCCCGAACCTTCCATCCCCGCTGCTCTACGAAGGCGTCATCTACCTGATCAAAGACGGCGGCATTCTGAGCGCCGTGAATGCCAAGGACGGGTCCATGCTGAAGCAGGCGCGATTGCCGGCCGCCATCGACACCTACTACTCTTCTCCGGTTGCCTCCGCCGGGCTGGTCTATGCCATCAGCCAGCAAGGCAAAGCCATGGTGATCCGGGCCGGCGCCGATTGGCAGATACTGTCGTCGTCGGACTTTGGCGAACCCGTCACGAGCACGCCCGCCATTGCGGGAGACCGGATCTATGTACGGACTAAGTCAATGCTCTATTGCTTGGGACGCGAGTAAGTTCATTCTTAGACAGGGTTCTGGGCGATGAAGCCAGCGATACGCCGGATATCTTCCGGGGGCAGCGGCTGGAGGGCCGCGCGGCGGACTCCGTCCAGTTGTTCGGGAGAACGCAGGCCGACGATGGCGCCGGTGACCGCCGGATGCCGCAATGTCCAGGCGATGGCGACTTCGCCCGCACTGATGCCGTGGCCCCGTCCGATTTCACCCAGCAGGCCGGCCAGTCTCAAGTTGCGGGAAAGTTGAGGTTCCTGGAACGCCGGGGCTTTGCGGCGAAAATCGTCTTCGGCAAGGCCGGCCACACGCTGCTTGGTCATCTTTCCTGTCAGCAGGCCCGATTTCATCGGCGAGTAGACAATCACTCCGACGCCGGTCTGCTGGCAGTGCGGCAAAATCTCCTGCTCGATTTCCGGGGAAACGGCCGAGTACGGCGGTTGCAGTGACGTCACCGGAGCAATCGCCTGCGCGCGTTTCAGGTGAGCCGTGTTGAAATTGGATACGCCGATCCATCGAACCTTGCCTTCTTCCTTCAAACGAACCAGCGTAGTCCAGCCTTCCTCAACGTCTTCGTCGGGCTCGGGCCAGTGAATCTGGTACAGGTCGATGACGTCAACACCCAGGCGGCGCAGGCTGGCTTCGCATTCGCGGCGGATCGAATCCGCTTTCAGGCTCTTGCCAATCGTGCGGTCCTCACTCCAGACTCGAGCGCACTTGGTAAAGACGTAGGGCTTGTCATGGCGCTCCCGGACAGCCTGGCCGACAATTTCCTCGGAATGGCCCAGCCCGTAGACCGGGGCGGTGTCGATCCAATTCCACCCGGCATCCAGCGCCGCGTGAATCGCCTTTTTCGAGGCTTCGTCGTCCTGGGGCCCCCAGGAGAACTGCCAGCCACCTCCGCCCATCGCCCAGGCGCCGACGCCCAGCGGTGTGATCATCAAGTCGCTGTTACCCAGCCGCCGTCTGTTCATCGGCCTTCAGGATAAATGGCCGGCCGCTACCACATCAAGCGCAGCGCCAGTTGAACGTTGCGCGGGTCGTTGGCCTGAGACGGCGAAACGGTGCCGAACGCGGACGACGTCACGGTTGTGTTCGGCGCTCCAAACCACACGCTGTTTGAAATATTGAAGGATTCCGCCCGGAACTGGAGGCGCAGCGACTCATGGATGGTAAACGTCTTGAACAGCCCCACGTCGGCGACCGGGGCGCGCTGCGTCCGTATGCCCGGCATATACGACGACAGGGTCCGGAGCGTATAGGCGGGCATGATTCCGAACGCCGGAGTCGTCTGGCCGCCGCGGCAGTTCTGCGGCGTACCGGACGTGGTGAGTGTGCAGGGATTGAACCACATATCTCGATTTGGCTCGCCGATCTTAGGATTGACACCAGTGGAGAAGGCGCTGCCCGGCGCCGAAATGGGCAGCCCGGACTGGAAGGTGACGATCGTGTTGATGTCCCATCCGCCCAGGATCTGCCGCACGAAGGCGTTGCTGTGGTTGCGGAAGTAAGGTATCGACCAGCCACCGCTCGTGATCAAGCGGTGCGGTGTATCCTGCGCCGTGAACGTACGCGCAGTGGCGCCAATCGGATCCTGCGGATTCAAGTAGGCGGTCGATTCCAGGTTCTTGCTGTAGGTGTAGCTCACGAGCACGTGCAGTCCGTGCGAGAGGCGCTTTTCGACGCGCAGTTGGAGGGAGTCGTACCAGATTCTTCCAATCGTGCGGTTGGCTTCGGTGATGCCGGTAAATTGTGGATAGGGCCGTAGCAACTGGGCGGTCGTCGTGGTCACGGCATTGAGGCTGGTTCCGGGCAGGTATCCCGCAAACGGGTTTGGCACCGATCGATTCAACACCGTGGCGCCGAGGCTGAAGGCTGACGCGGGAATCTCGTTGATCCCCTTGGAAGTATTCAACGAGTGTGTGCGATTCCCGGAGTAGGACACATCAAGCAGAATGCGCGCTGGCAGTTCGTGCTGGATGCCGAACGAGAATTGATGGACGTAGCCGATGTTGCGGCCGAAGTCGCCGAAGGTATAACCGCTGCCGGCGAGCGTGGCAAGGCCTCTGCCGCGGCCCGTGGGCTGGAGGATGCCGCCGGGATAGGGATTGGCCAGTTTGTCCGCCGGGGTTAACCCGCCATCGTTCGACGATACGAATGGCGTCGCGACGGAGAATCCGTTCGTGCCGTTGATGTCGAAGGTTGGCAGGTAGCTGAGCCATAGCCTCCGCGCAGCACCGTCCGGGAGGTCAACTGATAGGCTGCTCCTATTCTGGGCTGGAAGTTGTTCAGGTCGCGATGGAACGGGAGCCGTTCGCCTGAATCCGTGAAAAGCAGGCCGCCCTTCAACTGCATTCCGGGAATTTGAAGGTTGCTGGGCGAACTGGGATCAAACCCTCGGTTGAGGCGGTCGTACCGGTCGGTTTGCGGACTCTCATAGTCCCAGCGGAGCCCGAGATTCAAAGTCAGTCCGCGGTTGACGCGAAAGTCATCCTGGAAGAAGAGGACCCAGTAGTCGTTCTTGAGCGCCGGCGCATTCTGGTAGGGAGAACTGCCGCTAGCCGGATAGCCCAGCAGGAGGCTGGCGAAAGCGTTTCCGGACGCGCTGTCTCCGGCTAGCGCGTTGCGCTGCGTGAAACCCTTGTTGAAGCTCAGATTGCCGAACGACGACGTTGGGTTCTGCTGGTTGTTGAACATCATGCGGTACTCGGCGCCAAACTTCAGCGAGTGCCTGCCGAGCACCTGATTCAGAGTTTCGGCAAACGACCACGTGTCGCTGAAAGTGAACTGGCTTCCCGTGTTGCCGAAAGTCGTGTAGTCGGTATAAGCGATCTGGGGGAAAAACGGCCGCGGCAACTGGCTCGCCAGCGAAGACGGAAATCCGAGCTGCGAGGAATCGAAACCATCACCGTAGCGTGCAATCGCAAACTGGTGGCGGATGTAGCCGGCGCGGAAACTGGAGACCATGGTGGGAGTGATCACCGACGTCAGGTCGAAGTTGCCGCCCTGGTTGGTCCGCCAGTGGGTGTACCACGGGGAGGCGTCGTGCTTGAACCCCGCGTCGCTGTTTACTTCGTGCCGGTTGCCGCGGACGTACCGCGTGAAGAACTTGTGGCGGGAAGTGATCACCTGGTCGATGCGAATGATGTGCTGGTCGTAGGTGTCGGTGCGCGGGTTGGGACTGGAGATGAGGTTGAATTGACCAAGGGCGTTTCCGGCGGTCGTTGGCGTTGGAATCCAGTCCAGCAACTTCCTGGCGACGGGATCGATGCGATTGGTTGGGATCACATTGCCTGAAAAGGGAGTCCGCAGATAGCTGTTTCCCACCTGAGTTGTGGTGAGAGGATCGTAGATGGTAATGAACTGCCCCGCGGCGTAGGGTGTCGTGGAAAAATTGCCGTTGCGCTGGTCGGCGGTCGGGACAGTGTATGTCTGGGGGAACGGGATGGAGCTCTTGATGCGCTCCCAACTGTACATGAAGAACGTTCTGTTGCGGCCATCGTAGAGCTTCGGGATCACTATGGGTCCGTCGACTTCGACGCCCGGCTGGGCCCAGCGAAAGGCGCTCTTGGAGATGCCGGCCAGATTGGATTCGAACGTATTGGCGTTCAGCTTGTCGTGACGGAAATAGTAGTACGCCGAACCGCGTAGCCGGTTGGTGCCGGATTTCAGGGCGACGTTCACCGTGCCGCCCCCGGTGCGCCCGTACTGGGCGTCGTACGTATTGGTTTGGACCTTGAACTCCTCGGTGGCGTCGGGCGAGGGCACGAAACTCAAGTTGGAGGGCTGTCCCGTTTCAACGTTGGTGTTCGGCACGCCGTCCAGCAGAAGTTCGTTGGTGAATCCGCGGCCGCCATTGATCTGCAAGTTGTCCATGCCGCCGTTGTCGAACGGGCGGTTGGAGCGGCTGGCCTGTGTGGGCGTGTACTGAACCCCGTTCGAGATCGCGGCCAGCATGAAGGGATTCCTTCCGAGAAGAGGCAGGTCCGAGATTTTGGCGGAGTCGATGACTTGACCGCGGCTGGCGGTAGACGCTTCGACGAGTTCGGCTTCGCCGGTGACGGTGATCTGCTCGGTGATGTTGCCGACTTCCAGGCGGAAGTCGATCTGGAGGCGGTCTCCGACCCGGACTTCGACATTCTCACGCACCGCGTTCTTGAATCCCGACGCCGAAACGGTCATGTTGTAGACGCCGCTGGAAATGAACGGGACCACGTAGATTCCAGACTCGTTGGTTGCCGTGGTGGTCGCAAGGTTGGTGGCGGTATTCACGATCTTGACGCTCGCCCGAGGCAGGAGCGCTCCTTGTTGGTCCGTAACCGTCCCCGTAATGGCGCCGCGGGACTCCTGCGCGGCCGCGGGCAGGGCTATCACCCCGATCAATGGCAGCATCAACAACGCCGCTGGACGGACAGTCACTTTCATGGCAGGCTCCCTTCTTCAAAAAACTCACACCGGGCGCACCGCTTTGCGCGGCGGCTGAAATCGTTAGAAGGATCATATAACCGAAATCACCGGCGTTCAAGGGCAGTGAGACTGAGGAGACTGAGTTGAGGCGTTGGTGGACGGCATGGGATTCGAACCCACGACCCCCGCGTTGCGAACGCGGTGCTCTCCCAACTGAGCTAGCCGCCCACGTCTGGCAGGAAGGACAACCTCATGATACCACGCAGCCCGCGGGCGCCTGCCCGATACAATGGAAGTTCCATCCATGGCTAATCAGGAACTGGAGAAGACGCTGGAAAAGATGCGCGCCGACTGGGATGCGCGCGCCCGGGAGAACGCCCGATTTTACGTCAACACGGAGCGCGAGGCGTGGACCGACGAAGAATTTTTCGAATCCGGACGCCGGACTGTGGCCGAAGAGATCCTCACCGACATGATCAACATCTGCCAGGAGAAAGATCCCAAGCAGATGAAAGTGTTGGAGATCGGCTGCGGGGCGGGACGCGTCACCTCGGCTTTGGCGGCGTTATTCGGTGAAGTGCATGCCGTGGACGTGAGCGGCGAGATGGTGGCGCGCGCCACCGCCGCATTGAAGAACTGGCCGAACGCGCACGTCTACCAGAACAACGGCATGGACCTTTCCGTGGTGCCGGGCGGCGCCTACGATTTCGCGTTTTCCACCATCGTTTTCCAGCACATTCCCAGCCGCGCGGTGATTGAGAGTTACGTTGGCGATGTGGGCCGGCTGCTGCGTCCCGGCGCGCTCTTCAAGTTCCAGGTTCAGGGGGACGCGACGATGGAAACCACTCCCGACGATACTTGGCTTGGGGTCCCGTTCTCGGAGCAACAAGCCGGCGAGATGGCCGAACGGTGCGGCTTCGAGATGCGCTACAACCACGGCGCCGGCGGCCAATATTACTGGCTGTGGTACTTCAAGCGCTGAGCGCGCTTTAGCTTAGCGCACAAGGAAGGGCCAGTTTTGGATGAAGTGGTAACCACGCTTGGCGACGAGCATCCAAATGGACCCCGCCGAACCCACCAGGATCAGCGAGATCGCCACAAGCACCACGATCGGCCAGACCCTTTTGCCCTCGCGCGACAACTCCAGCAGGTAGGCGCCGAACACGCCGAGGAAGTAAAGCAGAATCATGGGCGCGGCGAAGATGGTCAGGTTCACCACGTCGGGAGTGGGCGTGATGATCGCCGCGGCGATCACGATCAGCAGGATGGCATAGCGGGAATGGCGCAGCAGGAAGCTCGGTGTTACCACGCGCAGCAGCGCCAGAAAGAAGATCAGGACGGGCAACTCAAATACGATCGCCACTCCCAGGATGACGTTGACGAAGAGATCGAAGTACTCGGTGATGGAAATCACCGGGGTAATCCCGACTTCCGGACCGCTGATGCCCAACAGGAACACCAAGCCGAACCGGAACGCCACGAAATAGGCGAACAATCCTCCTAAGATAAACAGCGCGGAGCAAACGAAGATGAACGGGGTCGCCCAGCGGCGCTCACGCTTGTAGAGTCCGGGTGCGATGAACGCCCAAACCTGGTACAGCACCCAGGGCGCGGCGACAAACAGAGCCGCCAGCAGCGGCAATTTGATCCAGACGATGCTAAACGCTTCAGTGGGAGTCAGTGCAGCCAGGTCCGGCTTGTAGCCGAGCTGGGTGAGCGCGGCGGCGGCGGGCTGGCGGACGGCATTCCAAAGATCGTTCGTGAAATAGATGCACAGCCCGAAGGCGACCACAACGCCCAGAACGATGCGAATGAGCCGGGTGCGGAGTTCCTCGAGGTGGTCGAGGAACGACATCCGCAGCATGCCCTCGTCTTCCTGGTCATCCTCCTCGACAGGGGGCGGCGCAGGCTTGCTGACTTCGACGGCGGTTTCGGCCGGCCGGGCAAGCTGTTTCTGCTCTTCCTTTTCTGGGGTCGAATCTTCTGCCATTCAGTACGGAACTACCGAGTCGCCGTTGTCGCCTCGGGTGCGGGCGCAGGCTCTGAAGGCGCCTTGGCGGGTTCGGCTGCGGCAATCGGATCACTCACACCGCCCGCGGCCTCGAAGTTCTGGCTCTCGCCCGCGTCAGACGACGGAACGACGCCCTCCGGGGTCGTGGGTGTCGGGACGGCGGATCCATCTTCAGCCGCCGCGCCTTGAGTGGTTGGCTCGGTCGTGGATGAATCGGGGTAGCCATAGCCCCCGTATTCGTAGTTGTAGTCGTAGTTGTAGGCCGGATCGGTGGTGCTGGTGGCTGAGGCGACAGTCGTGCCAAGTGATTCCGCCTCGCGTTTGAGGTCCTGGGTTTCGCGTTCGACCGCGGCCATTTCGCGCTGCCATGTGTCCTTCAACTCATTGGAAGCACGGCGGAATTCGCCCAGGGCTTTCGCCAGGTTCTTGCCCAGTTCGGGCAACTTCTTCGGTCCGAAAAGGAGCAGTGCCAACACGAATATGACAACTGTCTCCTGCCAGCCCAATCCAAACATGAGATGCCTACAATTCCTGATCCTTATGATACCCTACTGCTCGAAATGAATCGTATCGCCATAATCGCTCTCATGTGCGCCGTCCCGGTGGCGGCCCAGGTGAAATTCGAGAAGCAGGCCGGCCGCATCGTCGTCCGGATCAAGGGTCAGCCGTTCACCACATTCTACTGGGGTGGCGATGCGCCAAAGCCCTACCTGCATCCGTTGACGGCGGCATCGGGCAAGGTGGTTACGAGGAGATTCCCAATGGAGCAGGTGGCCGGCGAGTCGCGCGACCACCCGCATCACCGGGGACTCTGGATCACTCACGGTGAGGTAAGCGGCGTTAATTTCTGGATGAACGAACCGGGCTATAAGCCGGAAGAAAGCGGGCGCATCGTGCCGCTGGGCGAACCCACCGTCAAGGGCAACACCATTCATGCGGTTTTCGAGTGGCGCAAGCCGGACGGCAAGCCGCTGCTGACCGAAGACCGGACCATGGCGTTTTCCGGTGATTCGACGGCGCGCGGCATCGATTTCGACGTGACCTTCACCGCCATCGACACGGTGAAATGGGGCGATACAAAAGAAGGCTTCTTCGCCATACGATTGGCGGACAAGCTGACCGAGAAGTCCGGCACGGGCCACATGGTGAACGCCTCCGGCGCCACGGGGATGAAGAACGTCTGGGGCAAGCGGTCGGAGTGGGTGGACTACGCCGGCGAACTGGATGGCGAAAAACTGGGCATTGCCATCTTCGATCACCCGCGGAACTTCCGCCATCCGACGTACTGGCACGCCCGCGATTACGGATTGTTTGCAGCCAACCCGTTTGGGGAACACGATTTCTTGAACGATAAGACCCGCGATGGCAGCCTGACTCTGAAGCCGCGCGAAGTCTTGCGGCTGCGTTATCGCGTGCTGATCCATCCGGCTGGCGTCAATCTGGCCGATGCGTACAGGGTGTATGCCGCTCAAGAGTAAGCCTGGCGCGTGTCCGAAGCCTGTGCATGGCGGTGCGGGTCGATTTCCGGTAATCCCGGCGCGGAGCGCCCCGTCAAGAGGGTACTGGACTTCAACGATGAAACGGATTCATGGCTTCGCTTTCCTCTTGCCGCTGGCTCTTGCGGCCAGCGCCGCGGACAACACCATCGACCGGAACGTGAATCAGGAACTGGCCAATGCCGGGGTCACCGCGGCGCCCAAGACGACCGACTTCGAGTTCATCCGGAGGGTCACGCTCGACCTCACGGGACGGATCCCCACCACGGAGCGTGTCATTGCATTTACCAGCGATTCAGACGCCGGTAAACGAGCCCGGCTCATTGATGAGTTGCTGGCGTCCCCTGAGTTTGCCGACAAGTGGACGATGTTCTTCGGCGACCTGCTGCGGAACACGGCGCGAACGGATCAGGTAACCCGGTTTGAAGAAGGCCGCAATGTCTTCTATGCCTATATCAGGAAATCGATCGCGGCGAACAAACCGTACGATGTGATGGCCCGCGAACTGATCGCGGCCGACGGCGGCAATTCGTGGGAACAAGGCGAATTGAACTGGCTGGTTGGGGGCTTTGTCACCGGCGGACCGCAACAGGACATTTGGGATCAGCAGGCGGTGAACACTTTCGAGACATTTCTGGGCGTCTCACACCTGAACTGTCTGCTGTGCCACAACGGCGCCGGCCACCTGGATTCGCTGAGCCTGTGGGGCAAGAACATGAGGCGCACCGATGCGTGGGGCGTGGCATCGTTCTTTTCCCGTACGGCCATGACGCGCGAGCGCCTGCCGGACCAGAACAATCGTTACTACTGGACCGTTAACGATAATGCCGCCCGTTTTCGCAACGACTACACCCTGAACACGACGACGGGCAACCGTCCGGCGCGGTGCGCCGGCGGGGCGGTTCCCGCCGCGGGCGAGAGGTGCGCCGCGACCGCCGTCGTGGCGCCAAAGTACCTAAACGGGGAAGGGCCGCAACCGGGTGAGACATACCGGGCGGCGCTGGCGCGCAAGATCACCGGCGACTTCCAGTTTGCGCGGGCGGCGGTGAACTACGTCTGGGCGGCGTTCTTTAACAGTGGAATCGTCGAGCCGGTCAACCAGTTCGACCTGGCGCGGCTCGATCCTGACAATCCGCCTCCGGCGCCATGGACGCTTCAGCCAACCAACGCGCGGTTGCTCAATGCGCTGGCGCAGGACTTCATCGTCTCCGGCTATGACCTGCGTGGATTGATGCGGGAAATCACCACCTCGGACACCTATCAGCTTTCGTCCCGCTACGAAGGCGAGTGGAATCCGGCATGGGAGCCGCTGTTTGCCCGCCACCGGCCGCGCCGCCTGTGGGGCGAAGAGATCCACGACGCGATTGCGCAGGCCAGCAACGTGATCCCGTCGTACAATGTGCGGCAGTTCGGTCCGGTCCGCTGGGCCATGCAGTTGCCAGAACCGCGTGGCCTCCCCGACGGTGGAGGACGCGTGACGCAGTTCCTGGATTCATTCCTGCGAGGGAACCGCGAGGATCAGCCGCGGCGGGACGATGGATCGGTTTTGCAGGCGCTCAGCCTGATGAATCACACGTTTGTCGTGAACCGGACACGTACCGCCAACAACGGCGGGCCGGATGGGAAGGAACCGAATTACGTTGCCCGCAGCCTCGCCGGCAGAGATGACGGCGCGCTGGTCGACAGCTTCTACCTGACCGTGCTCTCGCGGCCGCCGGCCGAGGCCGAGAAGGCGGCAGCCTTGGAGGTCCTGCGGAAGGGCCCGCGGCAGCAGGCCGCCGAGAACCTCCTGTGGGTGTTGTTCAACAAGGTCGATTTCATTTACAACTACTAACGCCGCGCGATTACCGGAGCAGGGCCGCTGACCGCCCCGCAAAGTCGAGCACCAGCGACGGGTAAACCCCCAACACAATGACGGCGGCGGCGGTAAACCACGCGGTGAATTGAATCCCGGCGGACATGGGCAACAGGTCGTCTTCTTCCGTCTCGCTGGGCGGCTGCATGTACATGACGACGATGATGCGCAGGTAATAGTAGGCGGCCAGCGCGCTGTTCAACAGACCGAGGATCGTCAGCCACACGAGGTTCGAGTCGAGCGCGGCGCGGAAGATGTAGAACTTGCCAAAGAACCCGGCGGTGAGCGGGACGCCGATGAGCGAAAGCAGAAACACGGTCAGCAAGGCCGCGGTGACCGGCTGGCGCTGTCCCAGGCCGGCAAAGTCATTCACCTCGACGTAGCGCTCATTGTGGCGGGCGACGTGGGTCACCAGCGCGAAGGCCCCCAGGTTGGTCAGCGCGTAAGCAGCCAGGTAGAACATGGCGGCGGTGGTGCCGATTTCCGAATGCGCGGTCACGGCCACCATGACGTAGCCGGCGTGTGCAATCGAGCTATAGGCGAGAAGGCGCTTGATGTTGCCCTGGCGGAGCGCGGCGAAGTTGCCGATGATCATGGTCGCCAGCGCGGACCACCACAGCAGGGGTTCCCAGCGCTCTTTGACCGGCTCGAAAGCGGTCAGGAAGACGCGCAGAAGCACGGCGAACGCGGCCGCTTTGGGGCCCGCGGACATGAACCCGCTGACCGGGGCGGGCGCTCCCTGGTATACGTCGGGCGCCCACATCTGGAACGGCGCCGCCGAAACCTTGAAAGCGAATCCCACAAACATCAATCCGGCGGCGATGCTGATGAGGAAAGTGTCGGGGGACGCCGGGCTGAGAAGAACTTCCCGGACGCGGCTGAGATTCGTGGTTCCAGTCAGCCCGTACGTCCAGGCAATACCGTAGAGGAGGAATGCGGTGGCAAACGATCCCAGCAGAAAGTACTTGAGCGCGGCTTCGTTGTTGCGCTTGTCGTCGCGCAGGTAGCCGGCCATGATGTAGGTCGCAATGGAGGAGGCTTCCAGGCCGATGAACAGGATGATGAGTTCGTTGGCGGCAATCATGATGCACTGCCCGGCGATCGAGAACAGCAGCAGCGCGTAATACTCGCCGCCTTCGGAGCCTTCCTGCCGCAGGTAATTGGTCGAGATCAGGATGGTCAATATGCCGATGGCGATGACCAGGACGCGAAAGAAGGTGGTGAACCCATCGACGACGATCATCCCGGAGAAGGCCAGGCCCGGCTGCGCCTGCGCCATGATGGCGCTAAAGAGAGCCACAACCAGCCCCAGTAGCGCTATCGCTGGAAGCGCCCGTTTGGCGCCGCGGTCGGTTAACGGCTCCAGAACCATCAGGAACGTCGCGGCGAGCGTGAGGACGATCTCGGGGAGAAAGCGAAGCAGTTCCGCCCCGGTAGGTTCGAAGTTACCGGACATGGAAAATCTCCTTGAGCCGCGCCAGCGGCCCTGGGGCTTGGGGCTGCGAGGCCACGGCGGACTGGCGGGTCATGTCCAGAGTCCGGCTGTTGCTGGCGGTGATCGCGGGAATGAAACTCTGCGAGTAGACTCCCATCCAGACCATCAGGGCCAGCAGGGGCAGCATGGTGGCCCACTCCCGGGCGTTGAAGTCTTTCATGTGATGCGCCACCTCGTGGGGCGTCTCTCCATAGAACGTCCGCTGGACCAGCCAGAGCATGTAACACGCCGAGAGGATCACTCCGATAGCGGCGAAAACCGCATAGGTGAAGTTCACCTGCGCCGCGCCCTGCAGCACGAGGTACTCGCCCACAAAGTTGTTGAGCAGCGGCAGTCCGATGGAGGCCAGCGTCGTGACCACGAACATAACGGACAGCCAGGGAGCGACGCTGGATACGCCGCCGAAATCGGCGATTTCCAGCGAGTGGCGCCGTTCGTAGAGGTACCCCACCAGCATGAAGAGCGCGCCGGTCGAGATGCCGTGATTCAGCATCTGGTATACCGCGCCGTCCAATCCAATTTGGGTGAACGAGAAAATTCCCAGGACGACGAAACCCAGGTGGCTGACCGAAGAGTAGGCGACCAGCCGTTTCATGTTGGGTTGCACCATGGCGACCAGCGCGCCGTAAATGATGCCGATGATGGCCAAGCCGATAATCCAATCCGCGTTTTCGCGCGCCACCCGGGGGAACAGCGGCAGGCAGACCCGCACCAAGCCGTAGGCGCCCAGTTTGAGCAGGACCGAGGCGAGCATAATGGAACCGGCGGTGGGCGCTTCGCCATGCGCGTCCGGCAACCAGGTGTGCAGCGGGAACAAAGGCACCTTCACCGCAAAGGCCACAAAGAACGCCAGGAACATCCAGAACTGCTGGCCGGGATTGAGGACAAGGCCGCCCTTGGCCATGGAATCCAACAGGAACGGCAGGTCGAAGGATCCGCCTTTGAGATACAGCACGATGATGGCGCCCAGCATCAGCACCGAGCCCGCCATGGTAAACAGGAAGAATTTCACAGCGGCGTAGATGCGCCGGTCGTGGCCCCAGACGCCTATCAGGAAATACATGGGGACCAGGGAGACTTCCCAGAAGACGTAGAACAGGAACAGGTCGAGGGCTACGAAGACGCCGGTGACGCCGGCGAGTAGCAGCAGCAGGAAGGCATAGAATTCCTTGACGCGTTTCTGTATATAGTTCCAGGAGACCAGGATACAGATGGGCGTCAGCAACGTGGACAGGATGATGAGCCAGAGGCTCATCCCGTCAACGCCAACGTGGTAGCGAATCGCTGGGTAGTCTATCCACGGCACGTTGGTTTCAAAGTGCATGACGCCGGGATTCTCCTGGACCGGGCCAATCAGCCCGAGCGACAGCAGGAACACCACCAGCGAGACGAAGAGCGTGAAGTTCCGGACGAGGCCCGGATTGTCCCGGGGCAGCAGCAGGGTGATCAGGAATCCAGCCGCGGGAATGGCGATGAGCGCGTCGAGCAGTGTCATTGCGCACCTCCCGTGAAGGCGACGGCGGCCAGCACCAGGACGGCGCCCAACAGGGTCAGCGCCGCATAGTTGCGGATGCTGCCGCCTTGCAGCGTTCTGAGAATTCCGCCAACTCCGCGAGAGACCGAGCCCACTCCGTTGACGATGCCGTCAACAACGCCCACATCGAACCCCTTCCATAACACCGTCCGGGAGCCATCGACCACGGGTCTGATGATCACTGCGTCATACGCTTCGTCGACGAAGTACTTGTTGTAGACCAGGGTGTACAAGCCTTTGAGAGCCCGGGCGAACGTGTCCGGCAGGCCGGGTTTGGCGACATAAAAGAGCCAGGCCAGGAAGATTCCGATCAGCCCCGCGGCCACTGAAATGATGACGAGGGCGGGGTCGTGGCCTTCCGGTGCTTTGCCCAAAACCGGTTCGAGCCAGACGGGAACGCGGAAAAAGCCGCCGAGGATCGACAGCAGGGCCAGGACGCCGAGGGGCAGCGTGATGACCAGCGGCGACTCGTGCGGATGAGCACTCCCGCGGTATCGGCCGAAGAAGCACAGAAACAGCGCGCGCCAGACATAGAACGCGGTCATGCTGGCGGTGATAACACCGATCCAGAACATCGCCGGGGAGTGATGATGAGCCGCCACGAGAATCTCATCTTTGCTCATGAAGCCCGACGTGTACGGGAATCCCGCAATTGCCAGCGAGGCGCAGAGCAGAGTAAGGAAAGTCACCGGGATCTTGGAACGCAGCCCGCCCATGTTGCGCAGGTCCTGCTCGCCTTGGAGCGCGTGAATCACCGATCCGGCGCCAAGGAAGAGCAGCGCCTTGAAGAAGGCGTGCGTCATCACATGGTAGATACCGGCCGAGTAGGCGCCCACGCCGCAAGCCAGGAACATGTAGCCAAGCTGCGAAACCGTGGAGTAGGCGTAGACTTTCTTGATGTCGTTCTGCGTCATCCCGATGGTGGCCGCCATGACGGCGGTGAGCAGTCCGATCACCGCGACCACTTCCATGGCGATGGGCGCGTGGTTGAACAGCGGGGCCGAGCGCGCCACCATGTAGACGCCCGCCGTCACCATGGTTGCCGCGTGGATGAGGGCGCTGACCGGTGTTGGGCCTTCCATGGCGTCAGGCAGCCAGACGTATAAGGGAACCTGCGCCGACTTTCCCGCCGCGCCGACCATCAGGAGCAGGCAGGTCGCCGTGATCACGCCGGCCTGAACTTCGTCCGCCAGACCCCCCGCCTGCGCGAAAACCTTTTGGAAGTCCAGTGAGCCGAATTGAATGAAGATCAGGAATATCGCCAGCGAGAAACCAAAATCTCCGATGCGGTTCACCACAAACGCCTTGATGCCCGCGTTGGTCGCGCTCTTCTTGACGAAGTAGAAGCCGATGAGCAGGTAACTGCACAGACCGACGCCCTCCCAGCCGACAAACAGAAGCAGGTAATTGGCTGCCAGAACCAGGATCAGCATGAAGAACATGAACAGGTTCAGGTAGGAGAAGAAACGGTAGTAGCCGCCGTGGTTGGGACCGGGTTCATGGGCCATGTAGCCCGTGGCGTAGATGTGTATCAGAGATCCGATTCCGGTGACGACCAGCAGCATGACGGAAGTCAGGCGGTCCACCGAGAGATCAAAACCGATGTTCAGGGCAGCGCCGCTGGCAATCCAGGTGAAGTAATGCTCCGTGTAGAGCGTTTCCAGCGGCGAAATGGCCATCAACGTCTTGACGACCCACAGAAATGAAAGGAGCACGCTGCCCACGGCGAACAGACTGACGGCCCGCTTGGAAAACTTCTTACCGAAGATGCCGTTAATCAGAAAGCCGAGGAGCGGAAATGCCGGGATGAGCCAGAGTTGGTGCATCGGGGTTATAGTTTGAGCGAATTGACTTCGTCGATTTCGAGCGTGGAGCGGTTCCTGAAGACCGTCAGGATGATGGCGAGTCCGACCGCGGCTTCGGCCGCGGCGACGACCATGACGAAGAACGTGAAGATGTGCCCGTCCACCGCCTTCAGCTTGTAGGAGAAGGTGACGAAGGTGAGGTTGACGGCGTTCAGCATCAGTTCGATGGACATGAACACGGTGATGATGCTGCGGCGCAGCAGGAACCCGGCAATGCCGAGGGTGAACAAAACCGCGCTTAGGATGAGATACCAGGAAATCGGAACCGCGGCCGGCAGGGAAAAGTCGGGCACTTAATCAATCTCCTTCATCGCCAGGACAATCGCGCCAATGATTGCGATCAGAATCAGGATGGAGGTCACTTCAAACGGCAGCAGGTAGCGCGTGAAGAGGGCTTCGCCCACCGCGCGCGGCGACCCGCCGGTAAAGCCTCCGAACGTCACGCCTTCCGCCGGAGGAACCTTCTTGAGAATGAAGTACGCCGCGGCGCTGAGGAAGGCTAACAGAACAGGTACGCCAGCGGCGACAGAGAACGAGAGCCGGGTGCGCGGGCGTTCCGCGCCGGCGTTGAGCAGCATGATCACGAAAACAAACAGCACCATGATGGCGCCCGCATACACAATGACCTGCACGGCGGCGATGAATTCGCCGCCCAGCAGCAAATACAGGACCGCGAGCGAGATCATCACGCCGACCAAAGACAAGGCGCTGTTGATCGGATGAGTCTGCACCACCAGATTGATCGCCGAGCCGACGGCAATGGCGGCGAGCACCAGGAACAGGATGGCGTCGAGCGGGATTGAGGGCATGTTAGACCAGGGCCACCACCAGGGCGGTAATCAGCAGATTGAGCACAGCCAGCGGGAACAGGAACGTCCACGCAAAGCGCATCAACTGGTCGTAGCGGAAGCGGGGCAGGGTTCCGCGAATCCAGATGAAGACGAAGATGATTGTGCCCGCTTTGGCGGCAAACCAGAAGAGCGGGACGATGTAGGGCTGCAGGACCGGAACCAGGAACAGCGCCGCCAGCAGGACAAAGACCACGCCGGTAGCCGGGAACGAGACTTTGTCCCAGCGGCGTAGCCCTTGACGGCCGTGATAGAAGAGGATGCCCGCGGCGATGAGAAACACCAGCGGCGCCACGTAATTCGAGCCGTATTCGGCGGGCCATAGCGGATGCCAGCCGCCGAGGAAGAGGACGGTGGCCACACAGCAAACCGTCACGATGTTGCAGTACTCCGCCATGAAAAACGAGGCAAACCCCATGCTCGAGTACTCGGTGTGGAATCCAGCCACCAACTCGGCTTCGGCCTCGGGCAGGTCGAACGGCACGCGGTTGGTCTCGGCGAAAACGGCAATCAGAAAGATGATGAAGCTGAAAATCTGGGGCGCCGGCGCGGCAAAGATGCTCCATTTGGGGATAAAGCCGAAATAGAACCCGGCTTGTCCATCCACCATCTCGCGCAAGCTCAGCGTGTTGAGCATCAGCAGTGGTGCGACAATGGCGAGCGCCATCGGCAGCTCGTAGCTAATCATCTGCGCCGAGCCCCGCAGGCCGCCCAGCAGCGAGTACTTGCTGGGCGACGCCCATCCGCCGAGTGCAATTGCGTAGACGCCGATTGACGACAGCGCGAGGATGAACAGAATCCCGATGTTCAAATCGGTCAAGCCCATGGCCGTCTTCACGCCGAAGATCTCGACCTCGGGGCCGAACGGGATGACGACGATCGCGGTCAGCGCCAGGGCGACACCCAGTACGGGCGCCAGTAGATAGAAAAACTTGTTCGCTCCGGGCGGGATGACGCCCTCTTTGGTGACGAGTTTGATGACGTCGGCCAGAGGCTGGAAGAAGCCGTGAGGCCCCACACGGTAGGGTCCGGGCCTAAGCTGAATGTGCGCGAGCACCTTACGTTCCACCAACTGCAAGTAGGCCAGCAGGGTCAGCAATGCGAAGGTGACGATTGCCGTCTTGATGAGGCTAAGCAGAAAGAAGTTCATTACGGTTTGTAAAGCGTCCCAGGCGCTTCCATCACTGAGCGCAGCATGCCGGAGTAGCGTCCAAGCGTACCCGACGTAAACAGGGTATCGCCCGCGGAGCGAATCAACTCCGGCGGAACCGTCACCGGAATCCGTCCATCAGCCGCCCCTGTCTGAGCGGCGCCACCGGTGGCGATCACCGGCAAGGCAACATTGTAGCCTCTGACTGTCCTGCGAATTTCCTCAAAGACTTTGTCCGGAATCCAGATGCCGAGGTTCAGGCCCATCTCTTTGGCGAGCAGGCCCATGATGTCGAGATC
Source organism: Bryobacterales bacterium (assembly GCA_020851655.1). Lineage (GTDB taxonomy): Bacteria > Acidobacteriota > Terriglobia > Bryobacterales > Bryobacteraceae > JADZCI01. The sequence continues at coordinate 5,428 of JADZCI010000079.1, read as the reverse complement.
CGGCTTAACACCCATGACCTTGGCGGCCTGTTTCAGGCGCTGCACCTGGCCGGCGGAGTTGGTCACCGTGCCCGTCTTTTCATAAGCGCTGGCCGAAGGGAACACGACATCGGCCCGTTTGGCCGTTTCGGTGAGGAACAGGTCCTGGACCACGACAAAGGCGTTTGCCGATGCCAGGGCGGTTTCCTCCAGCGGGTCCTCGCCTACGACCCACAGGACGTCGAGCGCGGGGTCCGCCAGCATCTCCCGCCAATTGAGCCCGCGCGTCTGGGTGGGTTGATAGCCGGGGCCGAGATCCGGCAAGAGGCCCATATCCATCGCGCCCCGGGAATTTGCGTAATCGACCAGACAGAGGTACTTGACCGGGATTCCGAGCGAATCGCCGAACTCGACCAGCCTGCGAACGGCATCGCCCTTGATGGCGTCGCCGAAGAGGATGACGAGATCCTGGCTCTTGGCGAGGTCATCCCGAAGCGAGGCGGCGGCCTCCAGTTCCTTACCGGCTTCGCTGCGAATGGCGCGAGCCGCGTATAGATCTTCGCGCACCGGACCCGGCGTCACCACGTAGGCTGTCAACTGGTGGTGCCGCCAGTTGGCGCGGAGTTGAAACGCGAACAGCGGGTGCTGCTGGGCGAGGTCGCTGCCGATGACCAGCGCCGCCTTGGCGGTGTACAGGTCTTCGACCGTGGCCAGCGCGTTGGCTCTTCCGCTCAACGCGTCGAGCAGAGTGACGACATCACCCGAACGGCGATGGTCGATGTTGGCGGTTCCCAATCCTTGCCGCGCAAACTTTTGCAGGAAGTAGTTCTCTTCGTTGGTCGTGCGTGTGGCGCCGATCACGCCAAACCGGCCGCCGCGCGCTTTCACCTCGTTGAACTTGGCTGCGGCTGCCGAGAGAGCCTCGGACCAGGAGACCGGTTGCAGTTCGCCATTGACGCGAAGCAGCGGGGATTGCAGGCGCTCCGGATGGCGGACGAAATCGAACGCGTAACGCCCCTTGATGCAGAGAAACTCGCCATTGATTCCGGACCGGTCGCGGTTGTTGCCGCGCAGGATCTCGCCGTCGCGCACCGCAAGAGTCGTCTTGCAGCCATCGGAACAGTGCGCGCAAATCGTGCCGACGTGGTTCATTTCCCACGGGCGGGATTTGTAGCGGTAGGTTCCGGAAGTGAGTGCGCCGACCGGACAGATGTCGATGCACATGCCGCACTCGTCGCACACCAGGTGATCGCCGGCATTCGGGATGATCTCTGAAATGACGCCGCGGTTTTGAGTGCCGAGCGCGGTGACGCCCAGGCCCTCGTCGCATACTCGAACGCAGCGGTAGCAAAGGATGCAGCGCGCCGGATCGTAGTACACGACCGGGGACCACTGCTGCTCTTCGCCGTGGACTTTCAGCTCGGTGAACCGGCTTTCGCCCGCGCCGTAGCGGAACGACATGTCCTGAAGCTCGCACTCGCCGCCTTTGTCGCAGACCGGGCAGTCCAGCGGGTGGTTGGACAGCAGAAACTCCAGCATGGCCTTGCGGGTCTCGACGACTTTGGGCGACTCGGTCAGCACCACCATGCCTTCGGCGACCGGCATCGTGCAACCGGGCTGCAGCTTGGGGTTCTTCTCGATCTCAACGAGGCACATGCGGCAGGCGGCCTGCAGGGAATAGCCTTCGTAATAACAGAACGCCGGAATCTCAATGCCGTGCCGCCGCGCCGCCTCGATGATGAGCGTTCCGGGGGCCGCGGTGACCGCTTGGCCGTTAATCGTAAGGGTGACGTCTGGCATTGGAGCTTTCTCTACAGAACCGCCAAGGGCTGCGCGCCAGGCACCGGCGCCTGGGCTTGGGCCGATTTTAACTTGGCTTCGAACTCGCCGCGGAACTTCTCAACAAATGAAATGGTCGGCATCGCCGCGGCATCGCCCAGAGCGCAGAAGGTCTTGCCCAACATGTTCCTGGCGAGTTCGTTGGCCAGGTCGATGTCTGTCGAAACGCCGAGTCCTTCGTCCAAGCGTCCCAACAACTTCTTCAGCCAAGCCGTGCCTTCGCGGCAAGGGATACACCAGCCACAGCTTTCGTGCGCGTAGAACTTCATGATGCGGAACATGGCTTTCACCATGTCGGTGGTCTCATCCATGACCACCACGCCGCCGGAGCCGAGCATGCTGCCAATCTTGGCCAGCGATTCGTGGTCCATCGGCAGATCGCATTCTTCCGCCTTGAGCACCGGGCAGGAGGAGCCTCCGGGAATCACGGCTTTCAGCTTTCGTCCGCCGCGAACGCCGCCGCCGACCTCGTTGATCAGGCGCAGCAGGTTGAAGCCCATCGGGAGTTCGTAGACGCCGGGGCGGTTGACGTGCCCGGAGAGGCAGAACAGCCGGGTCCCGCCGTTCTTCGGCGTTCCCAGGTTTGAGTACCACTCGCCGCCGTTCAGGATGATGTCGGGAACCGCGCTGTAGGTCTCCACGTTGTTCAGCACGGTGGGGCATTGGAACGCCCCGGACGTCGCCGGAAACGGAGGCTTCAGCCGCGGGTTGCCGCGCAGACCCTCGAGCGAATTCAAGAGCGCCGATTCCTCGCCGCACTCATAGGCGCCCGCGCCCGAGTGGGTCGAGAGGTGGAACGTCCACCCGGAGCCCTGGATGTTCTCGCCCAGAAAGCCGTGCTGATACGCCTCCTCGATTGCTTTGTCCACAACGGCGATCAGGTAGCGGTACTCGCCGCGAATGTAAATCCAGCCGCGGCTCGCGTTGATGGCGCGCGCCGCGATGAGGACGCCTTCGATCAGCCGGTGCGGGTCGTTCTCCAGAATAATGCGGTCCTTGCAGGTTCCCGGTTCGCTCTCGTCCGCGTTGACGACGATGTACTTGGGTTTGGGCGACTGCCGCGGAACGAAGCTCCACTTCATGCCCGTAGGAAACCCGGCGCCGCCGCGCCCGCGGAGGTTCGACTTCTTCACCTCGTCGATAATCTGCTCGGGAGTCATGCCGAGGGCTTTCCTGAAGCCCTCATAGCCCCGCGTGGCGAGGAACCGGTCGATGCCGATGGGTTCAGCGTTCGGATACTCGAAACGGCGCGTGAGGACCTTGACTTCCAGCGGATGAGGTTCGTTGAAAAGCATCCTGTCTCCGTTTGTCTCCCTACTGCCTTTTCGCCAGGCTATCGATCAACTGGTCAAACTTCTCCGGGGTCATTTTGTGGTGGAAATCGTAGTTGACCTCGACGGCGGGCGCCCATGAGCAGGCGCCCATGCACTCGACCTCTTCGAGCGAAAACTGCCCGTCCGGCGTGACTTCGCGGTTGCCGATTCCGAGTTTCCGGCAGGCATGTTCGAACAACTCTTCGCCGCCAGTCAGCAGGCAACTGATGTTGGTGCAAACCTGAACGTGATATTTGCCCATCGGCTTGCGGCGCAGCATGGAGTAGAAGCCGATGACCTCTTCCACTTCCACCGGTTTCACGCTCAGGCGGTTGGCCACTTCCTGGACCAGTTCCGGAGTCACGGCGCCGGTCTCGTCCTGGGCATACAACAGCATGGGGATGAGCGCTCCCTTTTGGCGCCCTGGCGGGTAGTTCCGCAGCATCCTGGCGAAGCGCGCTTCCAGCTCTGGAGAAAACGTCATGATCTGGTGCCTTCCTATCGGTCCACGTCGCCCAACACGAAATCCATGCTGCCTAACCCTGCGATGGTGTCGGCGATGAGCCTACCCTCGAACAGAGCCGGCAGGGCCTGGAGGTTGCCAAAGCTGGGGGTGCGCATGTACACGCGGTACGGCTTGGAAGTACCGTCGCTCACCACGTAGAAGCCGATTTCGCCGCGCGGCGATTCGACCGGCACGTATGCCTCTCCGGCGGGAACGCGGAATCCTTCGCTCACGATCTTGAAGTGGTAGATGAGCGCCTCCATCTGCGTCTTCATCTTTTCGCGGTCGGGCAACACGACATTGGGAGAAACCGCCGCATAGGGTCCTTCGGGCATGCCGTCCATGGCCTGATTCACAATTCGCAGGCTCTGGCGCATCTCGTCGATGCGCACCCGGAATCGCGCAAACACGTCGCTCTCTTCGTAGACCGGGATATCGAAGTCAAACTTGTCATAGCTGGAGTACGGCTCGTTCTTGCGAATATCCCATTTCAGCCCGGCGGCGCGAATCATCGGTCCGGTGACGCCCAGGTCGAGCAGCCGTTCGAGAGGCACGTGCCCGACGCCTTGCGTGCGGACCTTGAAAATCGGATTCGCGGTGAGCAGCGCCTCGTACTCGTCGACCTTCTCTAAAAAACCGCTGACGAATGTCCGCACCATCTTTTCCCAGCCGCGGGGCGGTTCCAGCGCCAGGCCGCCGATGCGTATGTAACTCGTCATCATGCGCTGCCCGGAGAACGCTTCAAAGATTTTCAGAATGTCCTCGCGCTCGCGGAAGCAGTAGAAGAACACCGTCATCGCGCCGAGGTCCATGGCATGCGTGCCAAGCCAGACCGCGTGACTGTTGATGCGGGTCAACTCGTTCAGCAGAACCCGCATCCACTGCGCCTTGGGCGGAATTTCCAACCCGAGCAGTTTTTCCACCGGCAGGGCGTAGGCCAGGTTGTTGGACAGGTTGGCCAGGTAGTCCATGCGGTCGGTCAGCGTCACGACTTGCTGCCAGGTGAGCGCTTCGGCCTGTTTTTCGATGCCGGTGTGCAGGTATCCGATGACCGGTTCGGCTTTGACGATGGTCTCGCCGTCCAGTTCCAGCAGGACCCGCAGGACGCCGTGCGTGGAGGGGTGCTGAGGACCCATGTTGAGGGTCATGCGGCGGGTCTTGCCGTGCGGCTCGGCGCCGGATTCCTGCTCCAGCGTAGCCGTTGCGTTCGAGAGTTCCTGCTCGGTCATTCCCATCGCTCCTTCCAGCGCTCTAGTCGTTCTGGTAGCTGTACTTGTGCCCGTGGACCGGGAAGTCCTTGCGCAAAGGATGTCCCTGCCAGTCGTCGGGCATCAGGATTCGTTTCAAATCGGGGTGACCGTTAAAGCGGATGCCGAACAAGTCGAACGCCTCGCGCTCGTACCAAGCCGCTCCGGACCAGATAGAGGTGACGGAGTCGATCTGAGGATTCTCACCTGGCAGCGAACACTTCAGCCGTAGACGAACTCCCTCGGTAATGAAATGGAGAAGGTAAACCACCTCGAATCGGGGCTCGGCCGGAAAGCGGTCAATCGAGGTGATGCCCGACAATCTCACATGCTTTCCTTGTTGCTTCAGAAACGAACACGCGCCGGCGAGCCTGGCCGGTGCGATGTGGAGGACCGTTTCGCCAAAGTCATTCGATCCACCTTGAATGGCGGAAGAATCCCAGCGCTCGAGCGCGGCCGGTATGGGAAACTCTTTCAGTTCGTCAGGCAGCATTCACCCTCTGTTCGACCTTGGGGCCGGCCTTCTTCTCCGATGGCATCTCCGT
>JADZCI010000078.1 GCA_020851655.1 Bryobacterales bacterium | reverse complement strand
TCGAGCACAGCCTGATAGCGTGGTGGCGCGCGGCCCGAGCGTTGCCGCCGGAGGAGGCCGGCGTCAGGGTGGAAGGCGTGGACAGAGTGGTGGTGCTTTCAGGCAGTTGCTCGCCGGCCACGTCGCGGCAAATCCGCCGCGCGATGCAATGCGGCTACGAGGCCATCGCCATTGATGCCGCAACTGTCGCGCAATCGGAGGCGGAGGTTGAGAAGCTCACCGCGGCGGCCGCCGCGGCGCTGGCGCGGGGCAAGAGCGTGGTGCTCTACACGTGGCTGGAGGGCGCGGGCGGGCGGCCCGGCGCACCGGAAGGCGAGGAACGAGTTCTGTTCGGCGAAGAGCTTGGAACGCGCTGTGGCAGGCTCCTTCGCACGGTGCTGCTTGCAAGCGGCGTGCGGCGCGTGGTGATCGCCGGAGGAGACACGTCGAGTCATGCGGGCAGGCAATTGGGCCTGCGCGCGCTGACGTTCAAAGCGCCGCTGGCGGCGGGGGCGCCGCTGTGCGAGGCATCCGCGTCCGACCCGCACATGCGGGGCCTGGAGGTGGTCTTCAAAGGCGGGCAGATCGGCGATGACGGTTTCTTTGAGTTGGTTCGCACGGGCGCGGCTTAAGCGCCGCCCGCCGCGGCCGGCCGCTGGCCGTCGAGCGGGTAGACCAGGTCCACATTCTGCGCGGTAAGCAGCTTGTGCTTGACGAACACCGCGGCGGGAACGGGCTTGCCGGTAAGGATGTTGACGGCCAGGCGGATCAGACCTTCGCCGTAGCGCTCGGGAAAATAGGCCACCGTGCCGACCAGGCGTGTGCCCTTTCGCCGCAATTCCTTGCGGGCCTCCAGGATTCCATTCTGTCCCACGACCGCGCAGAGGTCGCCATAGCCCGCCTCCTCGAAGGCGCGCAGCGCGGCGAGCGCACATAGATCGTTGACTGTCCCAATCAGCGTCCGCCGTGGCTTGACGCGGTTGACATGGCGGCGGACCACGCCCAGGATCTGCTCGAAGCCGCCCCTGCCGTCGAGGTACGCGGCGCTCAGCTTGCTGAAATAGGGCAGCTCGGACTTGAGCCCGTCGACCGTTCCGGTGATGCGCAGTCCCGGCAGCGGGCCGGCAATGGGCAATTCGAGCAGCAGTAGCTGTTCGGCGCCGTCCGGCCAGTGTTTCTTGGCCCACCGGCCGAGGGCCCGCCCGGCGATCAGCCCGGCCTCGTAGTTGTTGGCGCCGAAGTACGTCGCGCCCGGGTGCGGAATTTCGATGGCGATGACCGGGATGCCGGCTTCGAGAAAACGCGCGGCAATGCCGGGCGCGATGCGCTGATGGGTTTGAAACTCGAGCACGAGATTGACACGTTCGCGGACGAGGTACTCGGCGTTGCGCAGCGCCTCGCGCGCGCTATAGCGGTTATTCACCAGGATCAGGTGAATGCGATCGTTGGCCGCCGCGGCGCGTTGCAACCCTTCGGTGACCTCCTGCGAAAATTCGGAGTTGGTTTGGGCGGCGAACCCCAAGCGGAAACTTTGCGAGAAGCCGGTGCGGACCAGCGTGCGGTATTCGCCGCGTCCGACACGCTCCATCAGACCGCCTTTAACCAGGCTGGCCAGCAGGCGGAAAACGGTGGTGCGCGAGAGGCCGGTCCGGTTGACGATGCCGGCCAACTGGAGGACTTCTCCCTCCTGCCGGAAGCACTTGAGGATTTCACACGCGCGCACCACGGCCTGTGCGGCGCTGCGATCGCGATCCTGGTCTTCTGTCCCGGCAGGCGCCATGGGATTTTCCCCGCAGACCTATTGTATGTGCCGCGTGTTCCGCCATGCGGAATTCGTTGGGGGACGGCATTGTCCTTTGGCCGCTTCCGCTGGTTTCGGGATAGAGTGTGGTGGCGGGACGACACTGATGCTCCAATTCCGATTGATCGCAGTGGTTTTCTTTCTCTTCGCCGGCAGTCTGCCTGCCCAGCAGGTCTCCGGTGAACTCAAACAATGGCATGACGTGGTGCTGACGTTCACCGGGCCTTCGACGAGTGAGGGCGCGGAGCCCAACCCTTTTATGGACTACCGCCTGGTTGCCAGTTTTACGAAGGGCGGGAGGACGGTGGCCATCCCGGGCTACTTTGCGGCGGACGGTAACGCGGCGGAAACGAGCGCTACAGCCGGCGACAAGTGGCGGGTGCACTTTGTTCCGGACGAAACCGGGGAGTGGAGCTACCGGGTGTCATTTCGCCGCGGACCGGGCGTGGCGGCCGACCCGAGCCCCACGGCGGGCGTGGCGGTGGCGCCCGACGGCGTGGCGGGCAAGCTCATGATTGGCGCCAGCGATAAGTCAGGACGAGACCACCGCGCCCAGGGAACGCTCAAATACGTGGGCGCGCACTACGCGCAGTACGCCGGGTCGAAGAAGTACTTCATACAGGTGGGCAGCCAGAGCCCGGAGAACTTTCTCGCCTACTGGGAGTTTGACGACACGGTTGACCACGGCGGCGCCAGGAACCAATTGCGCGATGGGCTGCACCGTTACGAGCCGCACATACGCGACTGGCGCGACGGCGATCCAACCTGGAAGGGAGGCAAGGGCAAGGGCATCATCGGCGCCATGAACTACCTGGCGTCAAAAGGGATGAACACCATCTACTCGCTGACGATGAACGTCGACGGAGATGGCCGCGAGATCTACCCTTGGACGAGCTACGCCGAGCGGGCCCGCTATGACGTGTCCAAGCTGGCTCAATGGGAGATCGTGCTGTCCCACATGGACCGGCTCGGGATGCAGATCATGCTGATCACGCAGGAGGAGGAGAACGAGCAGATCCTCGGGAAAATGACCCCGCTCCGAAAGCTCTACTACCGCGAGTTGATCGCGCGGTTCGCGCACCATCATGCCATCCTGTGGGATCTTTCCGAGGAGATGGACCGCTGGCGTTACTACACGACCGGGGATATTCACGACATCTGCAATTACTTTAAGCAACTCGATCCTTGGAAACACCCGATTCAGTATGTGCAGTGGAAGGGAGAACTGCTGCCCGACGACAAAGGCTACGGCAGGCTGCTCGGGTTCCCGAATTTTGACGGCGTGGCGATGCAACACGATCCCGAGTTCACGCACGAGGCCACGATGAAATGGGTCGATGCTTCCGCCAAAGCGGGCCACAAGTGGCTGACCGGCCTGATCGAGATCAATCCCACGAGCACGGGCGTGGTCCCGGACAGCGCCGATTACTGGCATGACAGAGTGCGGAAATCGTCGATCTGGGGCAACTTGATGGCCGGCGGCTCCGGCACGGTCTTCTTCTTCGGCTACGAGTATCCGAACAGCGACCTGGACATGGAGGACTGGCGCAGCCGCGATCATTTCTGGGATCTGCTGCGCTATGCGCACGAGTTCTTCACGCGTTACCTACCGTTTCATGAAATGCGGCATGACGATGGGCTGACGCCGAACCCGCGCGACTATGTCTTTGCCAAGCCGGGAGAAATCTACGCGGTTTATCTTCCGGACGGTGGTCCTACGGATCTGGACCTGAGCGGCGCCGCCGGCGAGTTCGAGGTCAAGTGGTATGACCCACGATACGGCGGCGAGCTTCAGGATGGCCCGGTCAAAACGGTTCAGGGCGGGGCGCTCCGTTCGCTGGGTGAGCCGCCGCGCGAGCGGGCCAACGACTGGGCGCTGCTGGTGCGCCGGGCCCAGACGGCGGGTCTGGACCGGGAGCGGAACTTCCTGGTGAAACTCAGAACCCCGATTGGCAACCGGATCAGCAAACCCGGCGATGCCGTCTCGGCGTCCGTCATTTCTCCCGAGACGTTTCTTGGGGCGCAGATGCGGGGCGCGGTGGAGCAGGTCAGCGCCAATGGCGTCACAATCGCTTTCCGGTCACTCATGTTCAAGGGCGGAACAACCGGCGTGAGCTCCGTCACCCGGGACTTTGTCAACTCCAAAGGGCACAAACAGGTTGACGACGAGGAGCGTCCCGCGCGTGTGCGTGACGGCGCCTTGACCGCCGATGGCGGAACCCTGTGGCTCGACGAAGGCGCGGAGATACAGTTGCGGGTGACGCCCCGGCGGTAAGGAGTGTACAGAAAAAATCCTTATTGACGGCGGGGCGGCGCGGTGGTAGCATTGATTTTCATAACAGCATAAACATGCAGACACACGACTCCCCACCGCCGGACCCTGGCGCCACGGTTGCCGCGGCCGCGCGCCTGGCGCGCCGGATACGCCGCCACAGCCTTCAGATGGTCTCCTCGGCGCGGCTGGGACACCCTGGAGGCGACCTGTCGTCGGCTGACATCCTGGCGACTCTTTACTCCGGGGTCTTGCGAATCAACCCGCGGAATCCCGCCGAGGCCGGCCGGGACCGCTTCATCATGAGCAAGGGGCATTGTTCGGCGGCGCTTTACGCGGTGCTGGCCGAGTCGGGCTTTTTCCCCGTGGAGCGGCTGGGCGAGTACATGAAACCGCTGTCGATGCTCAACGGCCATCCCGACCGGAACAAGGTGCGCGGAGTCGAAGCCAACACCGGTCCGCTGGGTCACGGCTTGCCGATCGCGGTGGGCGCGGCCAAAGCGGCCAAGGTGCAAGGCGCAAGCTGGCGGACGTTTGTGCTGACCGGCGATGGGGAATTACAGGAGGGCAGCAACTGGGAAGCGGCCATGGCCGCGGCGCAGTTCCGCCTGGACAACCTGACGTTGATCGTCGACCGGAACCGGCTTCAGCAGGGCGATGAGACGGAGCGCACGGTGAGCCTCGAGCCGCTTGCGGCGCGCTGGAGCGCGTTTGGATGGGCCGTGCGGGAAGTGGATGGCCACGACCTGCGCGCGCTGGCGCGGACGTTTGGCGAACTTCCGTTTGAGCCCGGCCGTCCCAACTGCATCCTGGCGCGGACGCACAAAGGCCGGGGCGTCTCGTTCATGGAGGACCGGGTCGAGTGGCACCACAAGGTACCGACGGAGGCGGAACTGGCGGCCGCGCTCCTGGAAATCGGCGAGGATCCCCAATGAACAATCTGCACGATTGCCGTAAGGCGTTTGCGAGAACGCTGTTGGAACTGGCGGAGGCCGATGCCCGCGTGGTGGCGGTGGTGAACGATTCGGTTGGTTCGTCCAATCTAAAGGAGTTCAGGAAGAAGTTTCCGGACCGCCTCATCAACGTGGGAATCGCCGAGCAGAACATGGTCGGGATCGGCGCCGGGCTCGCCAACGGCGGCCTCATGCCGTTTGTTTGCGGCGCTTCCTGCTTTCTCACCGGCCGGGCTCTGGAGCAAGTCAAGGTTGACCTCGGCTATAGCCGCTCCAACGTGAAGTTGTGCGGCATGTCGAGCGGGGTGGCGTACGGCGAACTGGGGCCGACGCACCACTCGATCGAAGATATGGCCTGGACGCGCGCGATCGCCAACATGACGGTGATTGTTCCCGCCGATCCGGCCGAGACGTCGGCCGCGTTGCGCGCCGCCGCGGCGCATGAAGGGCCGGTGTTTCTGCGCTTGAGCCGGATGCCGGTTCCCGATATCCATCCGGCGGATTACGAGTTCCGGATTGGCCGCGCCGGCCGCTTGCGGGACGGCTCCGATGTGACTCTGATCGCCAACGGAGTCATGGTGTGCCGCGCCTTGGAAGCAGCGGCACTGCTGGAGAAAGATGGGATCGAGGCCGGCGTCCTCAACATGTCCACGGTCCGGCCGCTCGACACGCAGGCCATTGCCGAAGCGGCCATGACTGGTCCGATTGTGACGGTGGAAGAGCACACGGTTGTAGGCGGCCTCGGCTCCGCGGTGGCCGAAGCCGTTGTCGAGTCGCACCCGGTGAGGATGCGGCGGCTCGGGTTTCCCGGCGAGTTCGCGCCGACGGGCTCACCGGAATTTCTTTTCGAGCATTTCGGACTGACTCCGGAGAAGATCCGTTTGGCGGCTCTGAAGGTGGTGGAGGAGAGCGCGCGTGTCATCTGCGCAGTTGATCCTCGCGGTTGACCAGGGAACCACCAACACCAAAGCCGTGCTGGTGGACCGGGCAGGCGCGGTCATAGCGCGGGCTTCGCGGCCGCTGCCGGTGGCGTTTCCCGAACCGGCCTGGGTGGAGCAGAGCGCGGCGGAAATATGGAATTCGGTGGTGGCGGTGGTGGACGAACTCCTCAGCCGTGAACCGGGCGGGCCGATTGCCGCCGTGGGCGTCACCAACCAGCGCGAGTCGGTTCTGCTGTGGGATCGCCGGACGGGCGAGCCGGTGGGGCCTTGCGTGGTGTGGCAGTGCCGGCGGACCGTCTCGTTCTGCGACGACCTGCGGCGTCAAGGACTGGAACCAACCATCCGGCAACGGTCGGGCCTGCCGGTGGATCCGTTGTTTTCGGCATCGAAGATCCGCTGGCTGCTGGACCACACGCCGGGCGGGACATCGCGGGCGGCGGACGGCGAGCTTTGCGCCGGTACGGTGGACAGTTGGCTGCTCTGGAAACTGACTGGCGGCGCCGTACACGCGACCGACGTGAGCAACGCCTCGCGCACTCAGTTGCTGAACCTACGGGAGCGCCGGTGGGACGCCGAGTTGATGAGGATTTTCGAGATTCCCAGGGCGTGTCTGCCCGAGGTCTGCCCGTCGAGCGGGGTCTTTGGAACGACAGCGGGCAGCGGCAGGCTGGCGGCGGGCATTCCGGTGGCCAGCCTCATCGGCGATTCCCACGCGGCGCTATTCGGGCATGCGGCGTTCAAGCCGGGGTCTGTTAAAGCGACCTATGGCACGGGTTCGTCACTCATGTCGCCGCTTGATGCGCCGGTGGAGTCGCGCCACGGTCTTTCGACAACGGTGGCGTGGGCCGAAGCGAACCGTGTGCGCTACGCGCTGGAAGGCAATATCACCAACACGGGCGGCTCGGTCGAGTGGATTGCCTCGCTGCTTGGGCTGGCGGGTGGCGCTGAACAAGCCGCCAAGCTGGCGGCGGGCGAACCCGGTTCCGGAGGCGTGTTCCTGGTTCCGGCATTCGCCGGGCTGGGCGCGCCGCACTGGGATGCTTCGGCGCGCGGACTGCTCTGCGGACTGACGCGGGGAACGACGGCCGCGCAGGTCGCGCGGGCGGCCATCGACTCGATCGCCTACCAGGTTCGCGATGTTTTTGAGGCGATGCGGCAGGATTCCGGAGTGACTCCGCCGGTCCTGTTTGCCGACGGGGGCGCGAGCCGCAACGGCCAGTTGATGCAGTTTCAGGCCGACTTGCTGGGCTGTCCGGTTGTGCGCAGTTGCTCGGCGGACCTGTCGGCGGTGGGGGCCGCGTGGCTGGCCGGCCTGGCGTCCGGCTTCTGGAAATCACTGGACGAACTGGAGCGGCTGCCGGGACAGACGTCGCGGTTTGAGCCGGCGATGAGCCCGGCTCAACGCGAGGAACTGCTTCAAGGCTGGGCCGGCGCGTTGAGCAGGTCGAGGCCGGGACACATAGGATAGAGCCATGGCGCGAATCGACGAGTTACGGTTGATGGCCAAGGTAGCGCGCATGTATCACGAGTTGGGAATGCGACAGAGCGAAATATGCAGCCGGCTCAACATTCACCAATCCACGGTGTCCCGGGTCCTGCAGCGTGCCGAGCGCGAAGGGATCGTGCGCATCACGGTCAGTCTTCCGCCCGGCACACACACCGAGGTCGAGGAGGCGTTGCAATCGCGCTATGGACTCGACGACGCCGTCGTGGTCGATTGTCTGGAGGACGAGGCTCAGATTGCGCACGATCTTGGAGCGGCGGCCGCCTACTATCTGGAAAACACGCTCAAGGCCAGCGACGTCATTGGCATTTCGTGCTGGAGCGCCGCGCTTCTTGAGATGGTGAACGCCATGCGTCCGAGCCAGCGTCCGAAGAACAATCGAGTGATTCAGATCCTCGGCGGGGTAGGCAGTCCGAACGCCGAGGTGCACGCCACACAGGTGACGCGGCGGCTGGCCGCCTTGATTGGCGGGGAGGCGACGCTGCTACCGGCGCCGGGCGTCGTGGGTTCGGCCAGCGCACGCGACGTTCTGTTCAAGGACCGTTTTGTCCGCGAAGCTCTGGACTTGTTCCCGAAGGTGACTTTGGCGCTGGTTGGAATCGGCGCGACAGAACCCTCGCGGGGTCTTGCCTCGAGCGGCAACATCTTCTCGCCGCGCGAGATCAGTTTGCTGGCGAGCAAGGGCGCGGCGGGCGACATCTGCCTGCGATTTTTCGATGAGACCGGGCGCCAGGTTGTCACCGAATTGAACGACCGCGTGATCAGCATGGAATTGGATCAACTGCGGCAGGTGCGCCGGGTGGTCGCCGTCGCCGGCGGGCACAGGAAGATTCACGCGATCCGGGGCGCGCTGGCCGGAAAACTCGTCAATGTCCTGATCACCGATTTGACTTCGGCCGAGAACCTGCTGCGCTCCTTCAAAGGGGAGCCCGCGGCCAACGGGCGGGCGCAGCGGACCTTCAGGCAGAACCAGAAGCCGTGATGAGGAACAAAGCGTGGATTTCCGGGGTTCTGTTGCTGTTGGCCAGCTTCGCCTCGTGCGCGCCCTGGACGGTGCGGCCGATCGGCGCGGCGGGAGAAGCGCCGGCCGGTTCCGAGGTGAACGTTCCACCCGCGCAGTATGTGGATTCGATCTGGAGCAGCCGGCTGCTTCCGGCGCTGACGGACTCAGCGGCCGATGCGCGGGAGTTGCTGAACGCGCTGGCTGTTTCGCCGGCCGGGGCGCGGACGCGCTATGGCCACCATCAGCCGAACGGTCCGTATTACTTCATCGTCAAGGGCCGGGGCATCGTCACCGCGGTCGATACACGCTCCCGCGTTGGGCTGGCACTGGTCGATATCGCACCTTTCGACCGGCGGCCGGACGTTTCGATTCAGATCGGCCCCGTGCTGCGCGGCGCCTCTCTGCGCGACGCGCCTGGGATTGTCCATTTCTCCGACTTCGTCAATCAGTTGCAATTTGCCGATGTCGGAATCGAACTCAACAACCGTGTGCTCAAGAACGTGCTCGAACCTCTGAAGCGCTCCCGGTTGAAGGGGCAGACCGTGTCGTTTACGGGCACGCTGCCTGTGGAGGAGAAATCCGAACCTCCGCTGGCCGGCCTGATTCCGGCCGTCTTGACCGTGGAGGGAAGCCGGTGAGGGGGGAATTTGTCCTGGAAGCGCGGAACGTGTCCAAACAGTACCCCGGGACACT
>JADZCI010000077.1 GCA_020851655.1 Bryobacterales bacterium | reverse complement strand
GCCGGGCTGCCGCGCTGCGAGCTGCTTCCCGGCTGGACGCAGGCCGGCCCGGCGCGCACCTACGCCGAGGACACTTTGTATGACTACATGAACGGGAACTCCGAGGGCTACCTCATCTATGGGTTCCAAAAAATGACCGGCGTAACATGCAAGTCGGGCACGGAATCGTTGGTGATCGATATCTCCGAGATGCCGGACGCGGAATCGGCGTGGGGGCTGTTCGCCTCCAACCGCGACACGCGGCAACCCGTGGAACAAATTGGCATGGCGGGCCAGGTCGTTCCGGCGCGCGGGATCTTTGCCAAAGGCAGCCGGTTCGTCGAGATCTCGGCAAGCCCCGCATCGGATGACCACTCCGAGTCAATCCGCGCATTTCTAAAAGCCATTGAGGCTCGGCTCGAGGGGACCGCCGATCTGCCCGCGCCGGCCGGCTGGTTTCCCGCTGAAGGTCTCGATGCCGCTTCCATCAGGCTTATCCCGCAGAGCGTGCTCGGGCTCAGCTTGCTGAAGCGAGGCTATCTTGCCAAGTACAGCTACGGGCGTGCGTTCGTGGTGAGGCACGCCTCGGCCGAAGCCGGAAGCGGGACAATGGCCAAGCTCCGGCAACGGTTCGGCGGCACACAACCGGCTGAGCTTGGCGATGAAGCGTTCCAAGCCAGCGACCGCTATCTCGGGCGGGTGCTGTTCTTTCGCAAAGGCGCTCTGGTCGCCGGCTTTGCCAACGTTCAGGACGGCGTTGACCCGCTCGTCCCCGCCAAGGCGTTCGCGGCCAGGATGCCGTAGCCGCGGCGTTAGAAATTCGGGGCAGGGAACAGCATGCCGCCGAAGATCAGCCACGCCAGCGCGAGCGTCCAGGCGACGTTCATCGCCTGCGCTCCCAGGAATGCCAGGAACGGCCGGCCTTCTTCCAGGCCCATCAGTTCGCCGAATTTCGTCTCCAGGCCGATGGACACGAATGCCATCGCGAACCAGGCATTCCGCAGTCCGGTGAGAGGACCCTTGACGCTCTTGGCTACGTCAGGCGGGACGATGAAGGAGAACACCAGCGATGCGACCATGAACCCAAGTACGAATTTTGGGAAGCGCTCCCAGATCACCTTCACCGTCGGCTTCTCCACGCCGGCTTGGCTCCCGCGCATAGTCCACCACACCGATAGCAGGAAGGCGGCAACCCCCAGCAGCACGTTTTGGGAGAACTTGACGATCGTGCCGACCTTCATGGCCGCCTCGCTGATCATCGACCCCGCGGCGACCACCGAGCCAGTCGTGTCCAGCGTTCCACCCAGCCACGCGCCGCCCACCACGTCAGGAATCCCCAACGTTTTGATCAGCCAGGGCTGCAAAACCATCATCGGTACGGCCACAATCAGGACGATGCTGGTGACGTAGCTCAGTTTCTTCCGGTCGCCCTGAATGGCGCCGCAGGTGGCGATTGCCGCCGATACGCCGCAGATGGCGACCGCCGACGAGAGCATCACCGCGAACTCGTCGTCCACCTTCAAGCGCCGCGCCAGCCAGTAACTGAACCACCAGACGACGGTCACCACGAGGACGGATTGCAGTATTCCGAGAAAGCCCGCCTCCAGAATCTCTTCAAACAAAATCGATGCGCCCATGATCACGAGCCCGGTCTTGATGAAGTACTCCGTGCGCGCGCCTTCCGCCAGCCACGCGGGTGTTCCCAAAGTATTGGAAATCAGCAGTCCGATGATCAGGCCGAAGATCACGTACTCCAACCCCCACCGGTTGGCAATGCCGTTTCCGGCCATGACCTGCGCCAGAAACCCGAGTGCGAAGACCGCGACAAATCCGGCGGCATACCTGGACGCGCGCAGTCCCAACGCCTTGGCCCCGGGCAGCGAGAGGACCAGCAGTCCAACGCACAGCATCATGGCTTTGGTCACGTTATCGCCGGAAAAGACCTTGCCGAGATCCGAGGCCGCCCTCCACCCAAAGGAGGCGAGCGGCGGCCTCAAGCCCACCATGACGATCACCAGTGTCGCCACGCCCAGCCATACGGCGAGCCAGTCTTCGTGAGCCCACCAGCGGGCGGTCCGTGTGGTCATAAACCGCAAGTATCGCACGCCGCCATCAGGCGAGTGCTCACATGTGGCGCCGAAGGCTCTTTGTCAATCTCCCGGACTCGGCGCCGGACGCAAATCGCGGGCGCGTTCGGGGTGCTCCTCGCGCTTTGGACGAATCGAGAAGACAAAGGCAACCAGCGCCAGGGCGCCCAGTGCGAATATCGTGTCTCCCGGAACCCGCAGCCAGCGTAATGTCTGCATCACGGGTGTGCCAAGAAACTCCTTGCTGCGCGCATACCAGTACCCGTTGTCCACCGATGTCCACGTTTGCAGCAAACCCACGGGAAGCAGGCTGCCCACGCACATCAGGAACAAGCCGATATTCATAGACCAGAAGCTGAACTTCACCCACTTGTCTTTCCATTCCGCATCCGGCACCAGCGCCCTCAGGCACACCAGCATCAAGCCGATGCCCAGCATGCCGTAGACGCCGAAGAGCGCGGAGTGGCCGTGAACCGGGGTCGTGTTGAGCCCCTGCATGTAGTACAGAGCGATGGGCGGGTTAATCATAAACCCGAACAGTCCCGCGCCCACCATGTTCCAGAACGCCACCGCGACAAAGAAGTAGATCGGCCACTTGTACCGCATGGCCCATTCCGTCTGCTTGCCCCGCCGCAGGTCTTCGATGGCCGAGTACGCCATCATCGTCAGCGGTACGACTTCGAGCGCGCTGAACACCGAACCCCACGCCAGTGCGGCCGTCGGCGTTCCGCTCCAGTACAGGTGGTGGCAGGTGCCGATGATGCCCCCGGCCAGAAAAATGGTGGCCGACAAGAGCGCCGTTTTGGCCGCTATCGCCGGCCGGACCAGCCCGAGGCGCGTGAAGAAGAACGCGATCACAGTGGTCGCAAACACTTCGAAGAATCCTTCCACCCACAGGTGAACCACCCACCAGCGCCAGTACTCGACGATGGAAAGGTGCGTGTGTTGGCCCCATGCCAGTCCCGCGCCGTAAAACAGGCCGATTGCCGCCGACGAAATCACGAAGAGCCATAACAACTGCTTTTGGTCTCCACCTTGTTTCAGCGCCGGCAGGATGGACCGGACCACCAGGAAGAGCCAGATAAATAGCCCCACGAGCAAGATAATCTGCCACCCGCGTCCCAGGTCGACATACTCATAGCCCTGGTGCCCCCACAAGAACGACTGCGCGTCGGAAAGTTTGTTCTGTACGCTCATCCATTCGCCGGTCAGCGAACCCACGACCAGGAGCAGCAGTGCGCCAAAGAGGACGTTCACGCCCAATGCCTGACCCTTGGGTTCCTTGCCGCTCACCAGCGGTCCAATGAACAACCCCGCGGCCAGCCATGCTGTCGCGATCCAGAAAATTCCAATCTGAACGTGCCAGGTGCGCGCCACGCTGTAGGGCAGAATCTTCGACAACGGGATCCCGTAGAACCCATCGCCTTCGACGCCGTAATGCGCGGTTACGACGCCCATCAGGATCTGCACCAGGATCAATGCGGCGACGATCCAGAAATACTTCAACGTCGCGTGCTGCGAAGCAAACGCCTTCCAGGACATCAACGGGTCGGTGGCCGGAGTCGGCAGGTCGCCTTCGGGCTTTTGCGCGGCATACCACCAAACCATGGCGCAGATGCCAGCCAGCAGCATGATGATGCTCACACCGGTCCACATCACGTTGTCGCCGTGAGGACGGTTGTCCACGAGCGGTTCATGCGGCCAGTTGCTGGTGTAGGAGATCGTGTCGTTCGGACGGTTCGCCGCCGACGTCCAGGCCGTCCAGAAAATGAACGCCCCCAACTGCCGCATGCGGGTATCGTCGGAGACAGTGCCCGCGGGGATGGCATAGGCGGGCTCACCATTCCGGAAGACCTCGCTATAGTGCGCCAGGCACGCCTCGAAAGCCCGCGCCCGCACGTCCTCGATCTTCAATGTTCCGGTTGCGGCGTCATAGTCGTTGCGGCGGTACATGGCCGCGAGACGCCCTTGCAGCCGCGCTTGATCCTCGGCGGCGAGTTGGTCGTACTTCTTGCCGTAATCCTTGGCTGCCCACTCGTCCAGCACGAATACGGCCTCACGGTGCAACCAGTCCGCTGTCCAATCCGGGGCGACGTAGCTGCCGTGGCCCCAAATCGATCCGACTTCCATCCCGCCCATCGATTGCCAGACATTCTGGCCGCGCTCCACGTCGCCGGCGGCGATCACGGTTTTTCCCTCGGGGGTCATTACGGTTTGAGGGATCGGAGGCATTTCCTGGTAGATTCGGGCGCCGATCCACCCCAGGACTCCAAATGACAATACGAGGACTGCCGCAAAACTAATCCAAAGTTTCTTCATAAAGTGCTCCTAAGATAATAGCCACTAGAGAATCAGAATCCCAGATGGCGCCCATTGGGGTCAGTGACCGTCGTCACAATTCGCATACAATTAAGACATGCGCGTCCTCATTCTGCTTTGTGCTCTCTTCCTCTGGAATGCCGCCGGCGTGGCGGGAAAGTGGAAGGTTGCAGCCAAGTCCCAAAACGGCCGGGATATCGCCGCTACATTGATCTTGAAGAACGCTGAAGGCGTTCTTTCTGGAACCCTGATCACGGATCAGGGTGATGAAGTCCCGCTCACCGACGTCAAACTCAACGAGAAGGACCTGACCTTCAAAGTGCCTACTGACGAGGGCGCCTATGTCGTCGCGGTGACGGTTGAGGAAGATGTCATGAAGGGAACCTACAAGTCACCGGCCGGAGCCTCCAACGACGTAACCGCAACGCGGATTAAGTAGTAGCCGGCCGGTTGGCGTGTCCATACCGGCGGATCGCGCTCACCCGTGCGCTGGTATCATGTCCGGGAACGTATGCGTCTCGCCGCCATCTTCTTTCTCACCGTTTCAGCCGTATCCGCCGCCGTGCGCCTTCCGGCCATCATTAGCGACGGCATGGTCCTCCAGCGAGACAAGCCCGGACGCATTTGGGGCTGGGCTGAACCGGCCGAGGCGGTGACCGTACAATTCCGCGGCCAGTCGATTTCGACACAGGCCGACGAGTTGGGGCGGTGGTCCGTGTTTATCGCGCCAAGCGCAGCGGGCGGTCCGTTCGACCTCATCGTGCGCGGCGCCAACCAGGTCAAGATCGCCAATGTCCTCGTGGGCGAAGTCTGGATCGCATCGGGCCAGTCCAACATGGTCTGGTCCGTCCAGCAATCTCGCGATGCAGCCAGCGAAATCGCGGCTGCCAATTTCCCCAAGATTCGTTTCTTCCAGGTTGAGAACACCGTCTCGCAGGTTCCGCTGCTGGACCTCCGCGGCGTCTGGCAAGAGACCTCTCCGGCCACTGCCGGCCGGTTCTCCGGCGTCGGGTACTTTTTCGCGCGTCATCTTCACCAGATGCTGAATGTCCCCATCGCGATCATTCAAACCGCCTGGGGCGGGACGCCGGCCGAATCGTGGATCAGCGGTCCGTCTCTCGCGTCTGATCCGGCGCTGATTTCCGTCTATGCCGATTGGGCGCGCATCACCGAAGCTTATCCCGCCGCGAGTCTCCGTTACCAGATGGATCTGAACAAGTGGGAGCGCAGCTACGAAGGACGCAAGCCGGCTCCGGCGCCCGGTCCCAACCACCCGCACATGCCCTCCGGTCTCTACAATGCGATGATCGAGCCCCTGACTCCCTATGCCATCCGCGGAGCGATCTGGTATCAGGGCGAAACCAACGCGGGTAAGTCGCGCGCCTGGGTGTACCGGCGTCTGTTCCCGGCCCTGATTGAAGACTGGCGGCGCGCATGGGGCCAAGGCGACTTCCCGTTCCTGTTCGTTCAACTCGCCAACTTCACCGCCCCGGACGCGCAGTACCCCGAACTGCGCGAAGCGCAGGCCATGACCCTGTCCTTGCGCAACACCGGAATGGCCGTGACCATCGATATCGGTGAATCCAAGGACATTCACCCCAAGAACAAACAAGGTGTCGGCGACCGCCTCGCGCTCGCCGCGCGCTCCATCGCATACGGCGAATCCAACCTTGTCTACTCCGGACCCATGTTTCAGGAAGCCGTTCCGGAAGGCGATTCGCTCCGGGTCTACTTTTCCTCCACTGGATCAGGACTCGAGGCCAAGGGTGGCGTCCTCAAAGGATTCGCCATCGCGGGCGCGGACAGGAAGTTTGTCTCCGCCCAGGCTCGCATCGATGGCGGCACGGTTCTTGTATCCAGCCCATCGGTGGCGAAGCCCGCCTATGTCCGCTATGCCTGGGCGGACGACCCGGAAGTCAGCCTCTATAACAAAGAAGGTTTACCGGCGTCGCCGTTCCGTTCCGACGATTGGAGCCAGCCCCGGCGCTTCCGGTAGGCGGCCGCCCCGCTACCGGAAAACCTCTTCCGGCATGGCGGCTACCTGTGTGGCGATCGCGGGCCGAAAATCCATGCACGCCACCACGTCGCGCTCAAGGTCGGCGCCCGGCGCCAGTTCGATCAGTTCCAGACCCTGTTTTGCAAGCCGGAAGACGGCCCGTTCGGTGATGTACAGGACTTCCTGTCCGGTTTTTCGCGCGTAGTCCGCCGAGAACGTGATGCGCTCCACCTGCCGAACGAACTTGCGAACCCGTCCGGGTTGCTCGACGGTCAAGCGGCCTCCGGCCCACGACAGGCGCGTGCCTTGGGCGTCGAACGTCCCGCAAAACACCACTTTCTTCGCATTCTGGGCGATCTCGATGAAGCCTCCGGGACCGATCAGGTTGCCGCCCAGATGAGAGACATTCACGTTGCCCGTGCAATCGGCTTCCCCCATGCCGAGAAACGCAATGTCGATGCCGCCGCCGCTGTAGTAGTCGAATTGATCCACCGACGGGATGATGGCGTCCGTGTTGCGCGCCGCTCCAAACAGACGGTCGTCCAGCATCCGGCCATTGTGCGCGCCCTGCTCAACGCTCATCCACAGTTCGCTCTCGTTGCCTTGCTCGGCGATCACGCCGAAGATCCCACCGGGGATTCCGAAGCCGAAGTTCAGCGAAGCTCCGGGACGAATTTCCATGGCGGCTCGCCGCGCGATGATCCGGCGTTCCAGTTTGACCGGAACGTCCGCCGCCAGCGCTCCGAGTTCGACCCTGACTTTTCCACTCACGGCTAAGTCGTAGCCGAGTCCGTAGAACTGCTCTTGCGCGGGATCCTCGACCACGGCGTCAACCAGGATTCCCGGTATCCGGACGCTGCGCGAACGCAGGACGCCCGAATCGACGACCTGCCGCACCTGCGCAATCACCTTGCCGCCGCTGCTGTGCGCCGCTAGCGCGACAGAGTGAATATCGAGGTCGACTGCCTCCTCTTCGGGGCTGATGTTGCCGCGTGTGTCGGAATACGTCCCCCGGACGAGCGCCACATCCACCCGGAACGGTTTGTACCGCAGCACCTCGCGGCCATCGATTTCGATCAACTCCACCATCTGTTCGTGGCTGACCCCGTTGCAGCGTCCGCCCTGCTGCCGGGGGTCGGCAAAGGTCCCCAAACCCGAGTAGGTGAACAAGCCGGGACGCCCGGCGCCGATCTCCCTAAGGAGTTGCTGTATTACTCCGCCCGGAAAGCAGTACGCCTCGATCCTTTCGTCTCGAATCAAGCGCTGCATCCTGGGCGACCAGGTGAAATGCGCCGCGATGACCCTGGCGAGCATGCCCTCGTGCGCGAAGCGGTTGGCACCCATCTCGCCGCGGTCGCCCAGTCCGAGCGAGTGGACCAGCGTCAAACCGTGTGGATGGCCAGTGGAGAGAAAGCGCCTTTCGATGGCGGCGAACACCGCTTCGGCCGACGTCATGCCCGTGCCATTGCCGCTGATGGCGACCGTATCGCCATCTTTGACCATGGCCGCGGCATCGTCCGCACCGAGAAATCGAGCAATCCGTTTGAGAGTCTCCACCGGGTCCGCACTTCCGCGCCGCCGGAATGCTATGGTCAGTGTAACAATCCCAAGTCAACAGCTTGGTCAAATCCACACGGTCGAATCGAATCCTGGGAGCCGCCACAATGAGTGAAGCGCTTTACTACGAAGACGTGTCCGTCGGTTTGTCGTTTGACACCGGCGGGCTGGTGGTTACCGAATCCCATATCGTGCAGTTCGCCGGACTTTCAGGAGACTTCTTCCCGCTGCACATGGACGACGAATTCGCGCGCGGGTTGGGATTTCCTGGCCGCGTGGCTCACGGTTTGCTTGGACTCATCCTTGTGGACGGTTTGAAGAACCGCGCGGCTCAGCGGTTCCACGCCGTCGCCTCGCTCTCGTGGCACTGGAACTTCCGCAAGCCTCTGTATCCCGGCGACCGAATTTCCGGCCGTCTCACCGTTTCAGGAAAGCGTTTGACCCGCCGCGGCGACCGTGGCATTCTGACGCTCGGCATCGAAGTACGGAACGCCCGGGGCGACGTCCTTCAGGAGGGGACCAACGTGCTGATGGTTCAAACGCGGGGTGCGGCGGCGGCTGCGCTCACTCCTTGAGAACGCTGTGGTCATACCAGGGACTGCGCAGGTCCCGGTCGCCTTCTTCCAACTGGAACCCCGCGTGTTCCTTGAGGTCCAGGTAGAAGCGCACGCGTCCCCCCTCGGTATCGTAGTAGACCCGGCCCTCCAACTCACGGCCAATCAAGCCCTCCAGGTTGCCAAAGTACACATCGGGAAATACGAATGTGGGGCGTCTCTGCAACTCGGCTTCCGATGGAGTCAGGACATCATGAGAACGGCAGTAGCACTTCACGAGTTTGACCGTACCGTCCTGTTCACCCAGCACGCGGCCTTCCGACAACCGGATCTTTTGGAGGCGTCCTGTCCGCAACTCCACCGTATCGTAGTCGATCGACGCATCACCGGAAGCCGGCTGAAGGCTCATTCGTAGAGAAGTATATCCGAAGCTGTCCCGCCGCAAGGACCACCGCGGGCCTCACTCCGCGGGTAGCGTGGCGCGCAGGACTCGAATCGCGTTCAGACCCGCGATCTTGGCCACATCGTCTTCGCTAAGGCCCTCGGCCAGCAACGCATCCAGGACGGAGGCCACGCTCGTCGTGTCGAAGGCCGTTTGCACGGCGCCATCGAAATCTGAACCCAAGCCGACCGCATCGGCGCCCGCCACGTTGACGGCATGGCGCACCGCTTTGGCGATCGATCGGGTATCGAGCCCGCAGACCGCCTGTTCGAAATAGGCTATGGCGATCAGCCCGGATTTGGCCGCAATCCTCCGCAGATGGTCATCGGACAGGTTGCGGGAATTGTTGCAGGTTCCCTTGACGCCCGTATGCGACGCGACGAGCGGCTTGGTGGCAATCGCCAGCACGCCGTCGACCGCGGCTTCCGAGGCGTGCGCGACATCGACCAGAACGCCCATCTCCTCCATGCGCCGCACCAACTGGCGGCCGGATTCCGTCAAGCCGCCTTTGTGCTCTCCCGCCGCCGAACCCGCCAGATCGTTGTCGAAAAAATGCACCGGCGAGATCATCCTCACTCCCGCGCCAAACAACCGGTCGAGATTGTCCAGGTTACCGTCCAGCGCGTGCGCTCCTTCAATCCCCAGGAAGCCCGCTGTGATGTTCGGGTCCCTGGTGCGCAAGTCCAGGTACCGGTCCAGATCACGCCGGCTGCGAATCCACACCAGCTTTCCGCCCGAAGCGTCTACGGTTTTGGAGAACCGGCCGCACTGATAGAGCGCGCGCTCGAGCAGACTCGACCAGGCCTGGACCGGCCAAAGATTGACCAGAGCGAGAGCCGTAATGTCGTCCGCGGCGTCGGCTTTGTTGACGTCGAAGTTCAAACCGCGCGGCGCCTTGGTCACGATCGTGAACGCCTGAAGGGCCACGTGCCCTTCAATCAAACGGGGCACGTCCACCTGTCCCCTCGTCCCGCGCCGGCTCAAGTCGCGGCCCCACAGCAGCGAATCGGCGTGCATATCGACCAGCAGAGACCGGGCCGCCAGCGCCTTGGCGCGTTCGCTCGCCTCCGGAACATTCCCCGTGACGCGGTTCAGCCTCTGCTCGACAACCCGCGGCAGAATGGCGAGTATCGCCACGGCGCCCGAAACGAGCAGGCCGGCCGCGAGCAGCAGGAGTCTCCGCATGGCGTCATTGTAGCCATCGAAGACCCTTGCACGTTTCCTACACTGGTGAGGTGAGCCGTCCGTTCGCCACACCGGAAGGGAGCGATTGACGTGGCGCGGCAAACCCTGGAAGTTGCCGCCTCACTCGACGCCGACTTGGAGGCCATTCCCAACCGTCCCGACGTCTTCCTGGTTTGGGCGGCCTCGGGCAGGCCCTATTTGGCCCGCACCGGCGTTCTGCGGCGCCGGCTTAAGCGCCTGCTGGGTCCGCGCGAAAGCCCCGGCCGGCTGCTCCACCTGCGCGCTGTGGCGGTCCGCGTCGATTACTGGCTGACGGCGTCGCGCCTGGCCGCCGGGCTGCTGCACTACGACCTGGCCCGCACGCACTTTCCGGACGATTACGACAAGCAGGTCAAGCTGCGCTGGCCCGCTTATCTGAAGCTGCTTGAATCGAACGAGTTCCCGCGTACTACGATTACGACACGCCTTTCCGGCTCAGGCTTGCAGATTGGCCCATTCCCAAACCGCGCGGCCGCCGAGCAATTTGAGCAGGGCGTGCTCGACTTCTTTCAGGTCCGGCGCTGCCAGGACGACCTGGCGCCGTCGCCCAGCCATCCCGGCTGCATCTACGGCGAGATGAACCGCTGCCTCCGTCCCTGCCAGCAGGCGGTGAGTCCCGCCGAGTACGGCAGCGAAGTGCGGCGCCTCCGGGCATTCCTCGAAACCAACGGCCAATCCTTGCGCGATAGCATTGCGCAGGCGCGCGACCGGCTGAGTGAGATGCTCGAATTTGAGGAAGCCGCGCGCCAGCAGCAGCGTCTCGTGCGCATCGGCCAGGTGCTTCAACTTAAGGACGAGCTGGCCACCAGCCTCGAACATCTCAATGGCGTCGCCGTGCTGCCGTCTGCCGAAGCCGCCAGCGTCGATCTTCGGTTCTTGCTTGGAGGCGTCTGGCTGCCCGCCTGCGAATTCTCCACCGCAGCTTCGGCCGAAACCATGATTCCGCTGGACCGGAGGCTTAAGGAGCTGGCCGCCACACTCATCCCGGCCAAGGTGACAGCCCGCGTCCGCCAGGAGCATCTCGCGTTGCTGTCCCGCTGGTACTTTTCGTCATGGCGCGACGGCGAGTGGCTGGCCTTCGAATCGCTGGACCGTTTGCCTTACCGGAAACTCGTTAACGCGATCTCACGCCAGGTCCGCGGAGTCCCCCCTACCGGCAATACTGCGCGGCAACTCCCTTGATGCGCGCCCAAACTCCGTCGCAGTCGACCACGGTTTCCGCCGGCAACGGGCCTTCCTCGCAGGCGGCCAGGTTGTCCTTGATCTGATCCAGGTTCGACGCGCCCAGAATCACGCAATCGCTGGCCGTATGGTGCAGAAGCCAGTTCAGCGCCAGACTGATCATGGAGCGTCCGGTCGCACCGGCGATCACTCGAAATTCGTCAACCGCGGCGAAAGTTTGCGGGTGCCAGTAGCGGTTCAGGTACAGCGCGTTACCGTCGAACCTCGAACCGGCCACCGGAGCGTCCGGCGGCTGCTTGCCGGTCAGCAGGCCGCCCGCCAGCGGATTGTACACGGCCGTTGAACAGCCGTAATGCCGCGCCATGGGCAGGAACTCGGTCTCGATGGAACGAGCCAGCAGGTTGTACATCGGCTGAGTGATGAACGGCGTCACAAGCCCTTCGCGTTCGCAAAGCGCGTGGATCCCGGCCACCTGCCACGCGGCGTAGTTCGACAGCCCAGGGTAGCGGACTTTGCCGGCCTTGACCAGTTCGCTCATGGCTGCCAGCGACTCCACGACGGGCGTCCCATAATCGGGTTGGTGAAAGTAGTAGATATCGACGTAGTCGGCGCCCAGCCGCTTCAGACTGGCGTCGATCGCTTTCACGATGGCTTTGGGCGACAGTCCGGACTCGTCGGGTTGGTCACCCATACGCCCGCGTACTTTCGTGGCCAACACCACACGGCTACGCCGTCCCCCGATGGCCCGTCCCAGGACTTCTTCCGACTTGCCCTGGTTATAGATATTCGCCGTGTCAAAGAAGGTGACGCCATGATCGATACAGGCATCCACCATGAGCCTCGCTTCAGGCTCGGCGGTCTGGTTGCCAAACGTCATCGTGCCCAGGCAGGCGCGTGAAACGTCGAGGTCGGTATTCTTCAGTCTGACTTCATTCATTGCGCAATGGTTGTCCGGGAGCAGATCTCCGCCCTCCGGTGTCACTATTCTATAGATGATGGCCGTGAAAGCTACCAGGCAACGACGCACAAGCTATGTCCCGTTATTGGTTGTGGGGGGCCTGCTCGCGGCGGGCGCGGCCTTGTCCTATTTCCTGTTCATTCGGCCGCCGGCGCCCAAGCCGCTGCCCCAGTTGAGTGCCGAAGCCAAGACTTACGTCCGCCATCTCGGGCTTTCGGGAACCGAAATGAAGGCGGCGCAGAGTTTTGTCGGCGGCACGGTAGTCGAAATCACGGGGAAAATCACAAACGGCGGCGGCCGGCGCCTCCGCTTGGTCGAGTTGAACTGCGTGTTCGCCGACCCCTACGGCCAGGTCGTCCTGCGGGAACGGGTGCCAATCGTGCGCGATAAGGGCGCCGTATTCCAGCCCGGCGAGACCCGCGCGTTTCGCCTGCCCTTCGACTCGATTCCTCAGACCTGGAACCAGACGATGCCCCAACTCGTCATTGCGCGGATCGACTTTGACGAGTAGCCGATGGCGAGAATTCTGCTGGTTGACGATGAGAAGGATCAGCTCGAACTGCGCTCTCAGATCCTCCAACACAAGGGACACACGGTCAGCGAGGCGGGGAGTTGCGAGGAGGCGCTGGCTCAAGCCCGGGAGTTTGACCCGGACATTGTCCTCACCGATTTGCTGCTTCCCCGCGTGGCTGACGGAGAAGCGATGATCCGCGCGCTGCGTGAGCGCTGCCCCAAGGTCCGTGTAGTCATCCTGTCGGGCTACAGTGGCCAGATTGATGTGCCCGCCGAAGCGGTTTTGCGAAAGCCCGTCCGCGCCGAGAAACTGTTCGCCACCATCGCTCAGCTCGCCATCTTCCTCTTCCTGCTGGCGGCGAACGCCGCGGAGTTTCCGTTCACGACAACGGGCGCTGAATCCGAGATTACGGCGGAGATTACCGCCCGCGGACCGGAAGGCCGGATCATCGAGCTCCGGTTGGACAACCATCCGCCTTTCCACATCAACCTGTTCGCCGGCGTGCGCGACTGGACGTATCCTGTCTTTCTCGGGCGCACCCACGCCGGCCCGCATAAGCTGACGATCGCAGGCGTTGAAGCCGCCGCCGTCACGGTAAAGGCGATTCACGAAGTCCGGCCGTCCGACCCTCTTTACGACGTCGTTTCGAACTCCCCGGTCTTGTACGCTCGCGCCAACACCATCAGCAAATTCACCGACGTTCCTCTGCTCGCCTACGCCACTCGCGAAGCGGAGAACGGACAGCGGATCCTCGAGTACACCATCGTGTTCTCAAACGAAGACGGCGGAACCTCGACGCGAAACCTCATGGCGCGGTGGGGACGCGTCACCGACATCGAGTATGTTTACCGTGTCTGGCTCAATCCGGACGGGAGCCCGCTGCGCGCCATAATCCAGGGCAAAGACCACAAGGACATCGAGTACGCCGGCGCGCACTTTGGCTGGCATCCCGTGCTCATTCCCGTCACCGGCAACAACATGGTGCATTTCGACGGCCGCTCGCCGGTACGCTACCAGATGGCTCCGCGCCTGGTGGATCTGTCCCGGCACTCGCGCGAGATTGTGATGGATGACGACCCAATCACGTACCGGATTTCCGCCGAAGAATTGAAGCGTGAGGGCAAACTGCGTCCTTACGGCCAGGAGGATGGCGAGAAGATCAGCGATCCCAGAAACTATCTTGTCGTCGAGGCCAAGTTGTCGGTCGAGAACGCGGGCGTGCAGGCACTGGTCCGGTTGAAGGGCGAATCGCGTTGGTTCAGCGGTGCGCTGGGTATGGCGGACAATTTCATCAACCGCTCCGGCTGGATTCGAACCGCCATTGAATTGCCGCCCGGCGCGCAGGCCGATGCGATTGCGTTTCAGTGTCTCACGCCAAAGCGTTGGGGCAGTTGCCGTGTTGAGGCTTTGGGCAAGGTGTTCAAACTCACCGATGACTATCGCCCCGGGCCGGACCTCGCACCCACCTTTGCACCCGCCGGTCTCAAGCCCGGCGAGATTGTGCCCATCCCCCTACCGTGAGTATCGTGACCCTCAAGCTGCGCGTGTTGCCCCGTGCTCAGCGTACCGGGTGGGCGGAAACCATGGCGGATGGCACGCGCAAAGTGAGAATCGCCGCCCCGCCCGAGAAAGGGAGAGCCAACGAGGAGCTCATCCGTTTCCTCGCCGAGGAGTACGGCGTAACCAGAAACGCGATTGAAATCCGCTCCGGCGCGTCCGCTCAGTTGAAGCAAGTCCGCATTATCGCGTCATAGTCAGTTGGTAGGCCCGGCAGGACTCGAACCTGCGACCACCTGCTTAGAAGGCAGATGCTCTATCCACCTGAGCTACGGGCCCCCTTCACATGCGCGTTTCTCCTTGATTTTACTATGGAGGCCGCTACGTCAGACTTCGTAGACCGCCTCGCTCTCTCCGATGATGAGGTTGGGAATCCCGAGCGTGCGGAGTTCGGCGATGATCGTATCGCGGAACCTCGGTTTGAGGTGAACCGCGATCAGTTTGTCCGCCGCGGGTAGTTTCTTGGCTTCCCGGCCGAAGGTCTCGGGTGTGAGGTGCTGCGCCACCGCGGCCAGCCCGGAGAGGGAATTTGGGAATGCCGCCTCGAGAAAGATCAGGCGCGGCGCCGG
>JADZCI010000076.1 GCA_020851655.1 Bryobacterales bacterium | reverse complement strand
TGTCCGCCGCGGGTAGTTTCTTGGCTTCCCGGCCGAAGGTCTCGGGTGTGAGGTGCTGCGCCACCGCGGCCAGCCCGGAGAGGGAATTTGGGAATGCCGCCTCGAGAAAGATCAGGCGCGGCGCCGGGGTCTGGGCGGCGAGTTCCCACAGGCGTTGAGTTGGGCCGGAGTCAGCCCCGAAGATGATCGTCGATCTCGCATCCGTCACGATGTAGGCCAGGGTTGGCGCCGGGTGTGGAACTTCAACCGGCAGGAATCGCAGCCCGCCAATCTCGAACGGCTGCTCCTTGTGGACTTCGTGGAGGCGAACGAAGGGGCGGTCCGGGCTCATGCGAATAAAATCAGGCCAGACCTTGCCGTTGAAAACATGCGTCTGGAGCGTCGCCAGCGTCTCCGCGCTCGCGTGGAGTTCCACCGTGGGGCGTTCACAGTCGTAGACGTTCTCAAGAAAGAACGGCAGCGATGCGATGTGGTCCTGATGGCTGTGCGTCAAGACGACATGCGACACCCGTTGTTGGCGGGAAGCGGTAGCCCAAAATCCCAGACTGCCGGCATCAATGGCGATCTCGCCGTTAAGCAGGTACGTGCTGGCGTATTGCAGTTCGGGATTCGGACCTGCTGAAGCGCCAAGAATTTGGACTCTCATGATATAAGACGCGCCTCGATCCAATATGCCATCCTTGAAACTTCGCGGCAAACAAGGTCATGTGGAGTCTTTTCGGGAAGCTGCTTCCGGTTGAGCCGGATGAGGTGCGAAAGACTTCGCTTCTCTTTGCCCAGAACTTCGTTGTCGTCGCCATCACCATTGCCGGCAAAGCGGCGCGCGACACCTTTTTTCTCAGCCGCTTCGACAAGCAGTACCTGCCTCTGATGTTTCTGTTTTCGGCCGTGGCCGTGGCCGCGGGGGCCGGCTGGTACTCGCGAATGTCTCAGCGCACCAGCCGGATCAAGCTCTTGCACATCACTTGCGCAGTGTTGGCCTGCGGCCTGATGCTGCTTCAATGGCGGGTGGAAGGCTGGGTCATCCCGGTCCTCTACGTCTGGACCGAACTGATCATCAGCCTGGTGACCATGCAATTCTGGCTGGCGGCCGGCGCCGTGTTCGATGCCCGCCAGGCCAAGCGGTTGTTCTCGGTTATCGGAGCCGGCGGGTCGCTGGCGGCCATGGCCGTCGGCCTGAGTCTCAAGCCCGTCGTCAAGCAAATCGGCCCCGCAAAAGTGTTACCCGCCGTAGTGGCCGGCATCGTACTCTTCTGGCTGCTCGGACAATTTGTCCACCCCGTTTCCGGCGGCAAGAGTCGCAGACGCCGCGCGCCGGCATCTCAAGACAACTCAAGCAAGGGATATTTGACCTCCATCGCCGTGGTCGTCGCGCTCTCGGCGCTCGTGACGCAGGTGGTCGACTACCAGTTCAAGATAATCAGCAGCAGGGCGTTCCCGCAAGAGGCGGACCTGATCGGCTTCTTCGGCCAATTTGCCGCGCTTACCGGACTATGTACCCTCTTGATGCAGTTCCTGGTGACCGGCCGTGTACTGTCCAGGTTCGGCCTCATCGCCGGGCTGGCTGCGCTTCCCCTGTTGTTGAGCGGCAGCACGTTCGCGGTGCTTCTCAGCCCGCGGCTGTTGAGTGCCGTTCTGGCCAAGTTTTCCGACCAGACACTCAAGTTCAGCCTCCACAATTCCGCGATGGAGTTGCTCTGGCTGCCGGTCGCGCCGGAACTGCAAAGCCGCGCGCGCCCGGTCGTCAGCGGCGCGGTCAAAGCGTGGGCCGAAGGGCTCGCCGGGCTGCTTGTCTTTTTCCTGGCGAAGCTCCTGGGATTCGATCGCCTCGGTGTGTTGACGCTCACCGCGGTCACCGTCTGGCTAGTGGCAGTGGTGCGGCTGCGGCAACAGTACGCGCGAGCGCTCAGCACCGCTCTCGCCAAACGCCAGATCGACCTGGAAAGCATTCGCGTCAACCCGCAAGATCCGGAAGTCGTGAAGGTGATCGGCGAAGCACTGCGGAACGGAGATGAGCCCGCCCAGCACTTTGTACTCGATCTACTGGAAGGACTGCCGCTCAAGCCGTGGGCGCCGGTCTTGCGCGAGGTCTTCCAGCGCGGCTCGCCCAGTGTGCAAACCCGCCTGCTCGCGCTCGCAGAGCGAAACGAGGGGCTGCTTCCGGATGAGTGGGTCGTGAACGTGGCGGCCCAACAGGGTCCAGCCGCGTGTGAAGCCCTGCGAATTGCGGGGCGGCGCCGGTTGGATGCCGGACCGCTGCTTCGGGAACGCCTCGCTGATCCCGACGTGGACATCCGTGCGGCAGCCGCCGCGGCTGTGATCGAGTCGGGGCAAGGGGCTCTTGCCGAGGCCGAACACACCCTGGCCGCTTTGCTGCGGCAGGACGATGCCAGGAGCCAGCGCGCCGCGATTCTGAGGCTCGGCCCTCATCCCAGCCTGCTTTCGGCGGAGATGTTGAATGAGTTTCTTGCGTCTCGGCATTCAGATGTGCGGCGGTCAGCGCTGGTGGTGGCCGCAGACCGCCGCGACCGCCGGAATCTGCCGTCCATCATCGCTTGTGTGGCAAGCCCGGCAACAAGCCAAGCGGCACGAGACGCGCTGCGCGCCAGCGAGCCTCAAGAATTCATCGGCGGGGCAAGAGAAGTCCTAGGCCACCCTGGTTCGAGTCTCCTGTTGCGAGTGAATCTCATCCGGGCACTGGCCGACACAGGCAGTTCACAGGCCGCCGCCGTTTTGCTCGATGAATTGCAGCCCCACCCGCTGGCCCTTGCCGATGCGTGCGCCGGCGGATTGCTGGCCATTGCGCGCCGTGAACCGCTGGGACGAAAGCTCCTGAATCAATTGACCCACAAGATCCAGGAACTCGCCCGGGTGGCCTATCGGGCCAACCGTATGCTTCTTCAATTGCCGTCGGACGAGGACGCGCGCCTGCTGCGGGATCATTGTCAGAACACGGCGAGTTCGTTGCTCAACACCATGCTGCGCCTCGGCGCCACCCGCTTTCCTCAAACTCCCGTCGAGACGTGTATCCAGCTTCTTCGCAGCGGCGACCGGGCGCGGAGGGCACTGGCGCTGGAGTCCATCGACGCGGGACTGGCACTCGGCGACAGACGTTTGATCGGCCCGCTGGTAGAGACCGAAAGTCCGGCACAGCGCGAAGAGGCGCGGCGCAAGCTGTTTCCCGATCTCGAAACGCCGCTCGACGACGCTCTGTCGTCGATGGCCCGCTCGGGACACGAGTGGGAGTCGGCCATCGCGATAGACTACCTGAGGAAGACCGGGCGCGCCGTGGCGGTGGACATAAACTGGGAAAGCGCCAGTTCCGCCGGTCTGCGGCGGGAGGCTTGGTTGCAGCGGCCGCCGGACGGACAAATGTACGGGAACCTGGAAAAGACGATTCTCTTGAAGTCGGTCGGGCTCTTTGAGTCGATCGCGGCGGAGAATCTTTCCGGCATCGCGCGCATTGCGGAGGAGGTCACTTATCCGCCGGCGGCAACGATCTTTGGCGACGGCGATCCCGCCGAGTCGCTCTACATCGTCGCCACCGGCGCGGTACGAATCCACAAAGGGGATTCAGAGTTGGCGGTGCTGCGGCGCGGCGAGTGCCTCGGCGAAATGGCACTGTTGGACGGTGCGCCGAGGTCCGCCGCCGCCACCACCATTGAAGAGACGACGCTGCTCGAGATCGATCAGGACGACTTCTTTGAGGTGCTGGCCGCCAATCCCGAAATCACCCGCGGAATCATGCGCCTGCTTAGCCGGCGGCTGCGCGACGCAAGTCAGAAACTGGCCGCCGCCACCAACACCGCCTGAACTTCACGCCAACGCGGGCTGAGGCAGTTTCACCAGCCATGCTTCCATCTGGCCTTTGCCCTTCACTTCAATCACGCCGCGATACTCGAATTCATACTCGTCTTTGAGAGCTTCGTAGACCGCGCGTGTGACCTGAATGGAGCCGGGTACGCCGTGGGATTCCATCCGGCTGGCGATGTTCACGGTATCGCCCCAAAGGTCGTAGATGAACTTGGTTGCGCCGATGACGCCGGCCACGACCGGACCGCTGTTCAAC
Organism: Bryobacterales bacterium; assembly: GCA_020851655.1. Taxonomy (GTDB): domain Bacteria; phylum Acidobacteriota; class Terriglobia; order Bryobacterales; family Bryobacteraceae; genus JADZCI01. The sequence goes on along the minus strand of JADZCI010000076.1, from coordinate 214 downwards.
CCCACCCGCAATTCCACCGTCTTACCCAGAATCCGGCTGTAACGGCGCATTTCTTCCGTCATCTCGACCGCCATGCGCATCATGCGTTGCGCGTGGTCGGGACAGGCGTGCGGCAGACCGGCAACGGCCATGTAGGCGTCGCCGATCGTCTTGATTTTCTCCACGCCAAGCCGTTGCGCCATCTGGTCGAACCGGCTGAAGAGATCGTTCAGCA
>JADZCI010000075.1 GCA_020851655.1 Bryobacterales bacterium | reverse complement strand
GCAACTTCCGATAATCAATATTATGTCAACTTAACCAATTGGCTCGCATTCAATCTCGCCGCCGGGTCGCCCAGCACCATGTAGTTCTTGGCGTCGTCCCGGGCGATAAACAGGTTCGCCAACGTCGAACTGCTGGGCTGCGGCTTGCCTGGCAGGTTTCCTCCAAGCGCCATGCCCAGCAGCGCGGCCGCCGAACTCCACTGCAGATTCAACGCGTCGGCCGCCAGTCCCACCGGTTTCCCTTTCATCAACAGTTCCAATGGCGTCCGGAATAGCTGGACTTGCGGGGTTCCCATGACATCCTCGAAACCGTAGGTGAAAGCCCGGTCAATGTGCGCAATGACAGCCAGCGCGCCGCTCCGCAGCAACGCCTTCGGAAACGCCGCGATGAGCGGCTCCGGCGTGAGCGGAATCTTCTTGCCGTCCGGCTCATACCCGTATGAGTCGGTAGCCGGACAACCCCCGCCAAAACAGGCAAAAACGAACGCCATCAGTCCTTGTACCTTTGCCTTGCTGGTGACATCGTCACCCGTAAAGCAATTGGACCCGGTCAGGCGCGCGCCGCGAGTCCATTCCTGCGTTACCAGCGCTCCTTGCTTCCGCTGCTGCACCTCCGGCGTGTCGATGGACCACTCGGCGCCATGCGACCCGGTAAACAGGACGGCTGGGGGACCGCCGTCGATTCCGCCGTTCACAATAGTGGTAAGGTTCGCCTTCGTTGCCTGGCCATCACCAATAAAGGAAGCAACCGTAAACTTCTGCCGCTGCCCCAAGGCCGGCGTGCCGTCACCGGCTTTACCCAGGAAGTCCGGGCCAACTGAACTTGCCAGAAACGAAGTTGCCAGATCGCCTTGATTCTTCGGTATCCAAATCGCCACCTGGCGGGTGCGAGGCGCGGCAGTTCCCTTCTCGTATTCCACGAGCTTTTCCGCGTAAGCCGCATAATCCTCAACCTTTTCGAAGTGCAGGCGGCCAACCGCCCACTGCAAATCGAACTGCGCCTGAAAATCGAAGGAAATCCGTTGAGGGGACCCGACGATCATCAGGTAATACGGCACGCCTTTCAAAGGATTGACAGGCGCGGTCAACGAGACACCTTTGTTGGCAGCCCAGGAACTCGCGGATTGCGACGGCCGGACGCCTGCGGGACCGTCGAATACGCGAAACAGCTTTACATCGTTAACGATAGACTGGCGCCATTTAAGCAACGGTTGAAGCGCGGCCTTGATGGCGGGATCCGCGTCGCTGGCGAAAAGCACGCCCCATCCCGCTTGCGTCAGGTCCGCCGGGTCGTCCACTCCGGAATCGACACCGAGCGTGTTTTCCGGTTCGCTGCGTTTGCGGACCATGTCGGGATCCGGTTGCATCTGGGCTATGGCTTTCTCGTCCAGAGGAGGGCGAGTCGCGCCGGTTTCACCCACAACACCCAGCGGAATGGGCGTGGCTGGTACGGTTGGCGCGCTCATACCTGCTGCCCCGTCGCCGCCGGCAAGGCTGCCTGCCAGAGCATGTGCGCCACCTGTGGACCACTGATGTCGGAATGGCCGGAGATAAATGCGGTGCCGTTCAGGTTATAGATCCGTCCCGGCTTGAAGTGGTACACGCCGTTTTCGTCCATCATGTCGAATGCCTCCGCGACGGTTGTCCCTTGAATGCCCCAGGTCCCAACCCCGCCGAACACGGGAAGCGGCGCTTCCGGTCCAAAGTCCACTTCGCCCACCAGTCCGACCGCGGCGGGGTATGCCATGCCCACGGCGGTGTCTTTGATGGACTGCGTTGTCACGATCGGGCCGTTCACCGACTTCCGTATGACGACCGGACGGAAATAGCCGGGGTTATCGGAAGTTGGAAGCTTGTCGGCGAACGACCACAGCGACAGCGCGCCCTGCACGAGGGCGGCTGAATCGACCGGTCGCGGCAACGCCTGGTTGGCATCCGGTCCGCCCAGCACGGACGACATCACGATACAGCCAAAACTGTGTCCCATCAAGTGGACCCTGGCTTTGGACACCCGCTGCACTTCCGCGACGAAGGCGTGCATTCCCTGCTCTCCGACAGTCCTCGCGCGATGCTTCATGAGCCAAAAGGACGTCTGCCGCAACCCGGCCAGGATGCCGCTCTTGAGCCGGTCGAAAATTCCGAACGAAGCCGCTCCACTGGCCAGGCGCTCGGCCCGCACGGCGGCCTGCGGATCGAGTGGCGCTCCGTCTTCGTCCGGAGCGGTGCCCGAACCGGCCGAAAACCCGATGGCCTGGGCGAGTTCCTGGTACGCCGCGATTACGTCATCGGGCAGAACTCGCGCGGCCGGGTCCTCTTCAAAAGCGTGAAAGATGACTTCCAGCGGCCGGCGGACGTCATCGCCGCCGCCAAAGTGCTCGACGGCGGCTTCGCGAATCGCGTCTATTGCCGGAGCGTCCGCCGTGCCGAAAGAGAGCTTCTCGTCGAGCGATTCTTCACCCCAGGGCTGGCTTGGCCAGTGCAGTCCGATGAACAGCGGACGAAAATCGGCGCCCATCGCCTTGCGGTCCGCTTCCCGCTCCCACATCGCGCCGATCCAGCGGTTGTACTGGTCGATCGCGGAAGGCACGTCGCCCTTCCAGCCGTGGCTGAACAGAAAGACGTGGCTGGGCTGCTCTTTGCGGATCTTTTCAATCAACGTGCGGCTGAAGACGCCCCCTTCCGGGTCGTCCTTCCGCTCCACTCCCTTCTTGTCGAAGGCAATGAGGGCGTACTCGATGTCCTTGTCCGGGATCTTCTGAAACGGCATCTGCTCTCCTTCCTAATCTCTAATTGCGTGAACGGCCGGTGGAATAGGACTCGCGCTCGATTCCGCCGGCGAGCCGCCAATAGATTTCCTCGGCTACCTGAAAGCTCAACTGCGTCAATTCGGGCTGATTCAAGTACCGGGTTCGTGCGCTCCGCAACACATCGAGCGAATTGCCGTCGCCGATGTCCCGCAACGCTTCGATGGCGGCGCGTTGCAGCGGAACAAATGCTACCTGATCGGAAGCCAACTTCATCTTCGAGGAATCGATCTTGCCGGCATCCTTCTCGACGATTGCCTCGCACAAGGGCCGCAGCCAGGCCTCGATACCCGCGTCTTCGAGCTTGCCGAACGCGCGCAGCGCCCGGCCCTGAAGAAAGGGTTGGCCGTTCAAGAGACAGTCCGCCAGGTAAGACCTGGCTTCCTCGTCCGCCAGGCGGGTCTTCTGAATCAGAAAGCACGTGTGAGCGGCACGCTGCTGCTCGGACGCCGAGTGGCTGGGCCAGCTCTGCTTCATCCACGGTTTGACGGCATGGGTTTGCGCCCAGCCGGCTTCAACGGCGCCCAGAGCATCGGTAATGCCCCACAGCACGTCTTTTCCCCGGCACTTCTCATAGCCGCTGATCAGCAAGGCCCGGTCCTCCGGGCGGCTGCTTTGAGCCAGCGCAACCGCCGCAATGACGGAGACGCGCGGATCGTCCCTCAGCAGAAGCTGGTACATTGCCGTCGGGTCCTTGTGCAGATTGAACCACGCCTCCAACGGCTCCATCAGATCTTTCCGATTCTGTTCGACATAGTCGCGAGTCTGTTCCCGCACCCGTGCGAGGCCAAAAGCCGCGGCCTGCCGGATTCCGGACCAGTCGTACTCTTGATCGGTCTTCGCTCCTGTCGCGGGAACTTTGTCGCAGGCCAGCCCGATCAGGTGCGCGATCAGGTCGGTCCGGCGGTCTGCCTGCCTTGTCATCAGCTCGACCAGCGCACCGACCGCCTTCCGCCGGTCGCCGTAAGGCCGGGCCGGATCCCAGGACGAGCGCCACAGCAGCGCGTCCGCCACCTGGTCGGCCACCACGTCGAGTTCGCTGGACGTATCGCGATAGCGCGCGCACGCCTCCTGATAGCAGTGCACCGCCAGAAACAACTGCTCACCCTCCATGAACGAAGACCCGAGCAGAACCGTCTTCAGATACCTGGCCGGATCGGGAATCATGCTGGCCAGCAACACCAGGACCTTCTCCCACCTCCGCACACGCGCCAGGCGTCCCAGCGAAGCTGTGATGTCTTCGATCAGCCGCTGGCGGTTGGGCGCCTTGGCCAGGTAGCAGGCGGCAAAGTACCATTGCATTCCCAGGTAGGCGAACCGGACCGATTCATCGCCGCTCGGTATGAGGATCCGGCAGTCGTCTATCAAGGCCGACTTCAGATCGCTGATGGACAACTCTCGCCCGCCGCGCGCGGCGGTGAATATCTCGTAGACGGCGCCGGCCGCGAGATCGGAATTCCGGCTGTCCTGGATGGCGAAGGCGATGCGCTGCAAAGCGTCCACGGCGCAGGCCCGCGGAACCCTCCTTGTCTCCATCCGCGAAAGGTAGATTTCAGCGATGTCGGCCAGCACACCGCTGCGATAGTCCAGCGTCTTTCCGCGCGCGACCAGCGTCAACAGGTGTTGAAGAAAGCGCGGCTGCACGGCCAGGTCATTCAGCCCGCGTTCAAGGATCAGGTAGCGCAGCGAAGCCGCTTCCTCGGTCTTCTGCTCTTCCAGAAAGGCCCCGACCCGGGACCATTCCAGTGGCTGGGCGACAAACAGGATGCCATCGGAAAATCGCTGGAATGCGGGCAGCAAATACTCATCGGTGATGAGCAGGATCCGGCAGTCGGGCAACACCCGGCGGAGCCGTTCGATGGCATCAGCCGCCTCGGCGGAGGTGACATCGGTTGCTTCCTCTTCTCCTTGAACGAGGAACAGAAATTCCCTGCCCTGGACTTTACGCAAGTCTTCTTCCCGCGCCTGGTCGCGCCAGATGCGCTGCAACGGACCCCACGGCGACTCTTTGCGTCCGGCCAGGGCCGGCAACACCACCAGAATCGGTACCGGGGTTCCCGGCTGGGATTGCTCGTAGGCCTCGGCAAACTGGCGAAACACGCGCCGCAGTTGCACCGTCTTGTTGGCCCCGCGCGGTCCCGTCAAAATGGCGAACGAGCCCGGTTTCTTGAGCCGCTCCAGACTTCGCGAATCGAGATCGAAGCGCGGTCCCCGGGCGCCCTCGGCCGGGTCGTAACCGCTGATGCCTCGCGTATGCTCAATCGCCTGCTGCGGCGGACACAAGTCCCGCGACGCCGGAGGCAAGTCGTGCAGTGCGCGCAGAACCGCCTGCCGCAGCGGATCCGCGCTCCACAGCTTGCCGCCTTTGAGACGGGTGAACAGCGCGGGAATCGACCAGTTGTCACTGCCGGGCTGCTGAATCAGGCGCTGCCGTCCGCGATTGACCGCGACATCGACAAACCCTTCATCGATCAAGCCGCGGTAGAACTCGGAAAAGAAGATGCGCGCATCGGTCATCGCCACGTAATCCTGCATCGCGATGACCGCGGGCACCCCCAGTTGAACCATGCGCGGCGCCAGGCTGGTGAACGGCGACTGGCCCTCCGCCGTGGGGCTGGCGCTGTTGCAGGCCTGGAACACCATCAACTGCAAGTCGACGGTCACAACGGACTGCAACTCGGTGTGCTTGGTTTCAGCTTTGCCCCCGGTGCCGCTTTCGAGCAGCAGCGACCCCACCCCTTCGGTAGGATCGAACTCGCCGTGCGCCAGGATGTGCAGCCCGTGGTAACGCTTGTGCATCTGGTCGGACAGGTTGGCGAGCGTAGCCGGACCCGCAATGACCGTCCACCCTTGCCGGGCGGCCCGCGCCTGTAACTCCTGGCTGATGACCGTTCGCCCGGGCAGCAAGTCAAGCTGCAGACGCCGGTCGCTGCGCGCCTCGAACTCGCTCAGCAGCGACGCGATTTCCGCTTCGACGTCGATCACCTGGTTGGCCTTCAACCCCGCCGGATTGGCCACGGCAAACAATAACCGGAAAGCGTCGGAGTCGGGAGGTTCCTCGTCGGGATTCTCCACGCTGATGTAGCGCGACATAGCGATGCGGGGATGCACCGCCAGGCGCCAGGAGGCGCCCGCCGCCGACAGCCAGATGCGTTCCCAGCGTATCCAGTGAGGCACGCTTGGGTCATCCTCCAGCCACAGCCTCAGCCGGATGTTGCCGCTTCGTGTCAGTCCCGCCTGGTCAAGCGCCCGCAGCATGCTGGGGTTGATCAACTGCCGTCCGAGAGCCTTGCCGTATTCTTCGGGGTTGTTGAGATCGAGCGAGTCCAGGTCGAACTTGGACACGCCCCGCCATAAGCCCGAGCCGTTTACGCTCGCCTCAACATCATGGACGGAGGGCTGGCCGTTTCCGCCGCTGCTCGCGGCCCGGACCCGTATCAGAACATCGGTAAAGTCCGGCATCGCATCCCTCCGAGTGTCCGCCCGCGCCAGCGTGCGTCCTCATCAAGCTATACCCGCTGGACGTGTGAAATCAAGTTGACCGGCCGCGTCTGCCAAGGCTAAGGATTTTCGCCCCCGGCCTCTGGCGGACAACGAAGGATGAAAATTGACACCACTTCCGAAACGCGGGCGGGATCATCCGCCGCGCGTCACTCCATGGCCTTGAGGAGCCGTTGCAGGTTGTCGAAGAATCGCGGCCATCCTGCCTGGGCGCCTCCGTAGTAGCGCGGCTGATCGGTGGGAAAGCCGGTCTGTTCCATGCGCACGAGGGTCCCGTTATCTTCGGGAGTGAGAGTCCAGGTGACGACGCTCTTCAGGACTTGGTCTCCCCAGGAGTAGGACAGCATTCGATTGGGCTCCACCGACAATACTTCCCCTTCGACATCGCCCCAATTCCCCTGGAAACGAAAGCGGTGGCCGGCTACCGCCTCGAAATCATTCTTCAAAAGCCACTCTTCGAGGAGCGCGGATTGCGTGAGTGCCCGCCAGATCTTCTCAGGCGGATGAGGCATTCGGCGTTCGACGACGACGGAACGGGTCTCCGGCGCAACGTTGCTCATTGTCCCGCACCGTCCGGCAACGGATCGGAAGCACGCTCGTGCCGCTTGGGGAAATACGGCAGCACGAACAGGTACAGGCCGGTAAAGAAGAGCACGGCTAGCGGAGCGAGCGCACACGCGTATACCCAGGGAGCCGGAGTACGGCCACCCCACATGGCAACGATATTAATGGCGACGCCCGCTGTGAAAGCGATCGCAATCCACCGGTGACTCTGGCGGATCCACTTATTCCAATTCATTGGTCCATCCTCTTTAGCAACTCCTCGAGATCATCGAAACGGCTGTTCCAGAATCCCGCCATTTGTTTTGTCCAATCGATCAACGGGACCAAGGCGCGAAGATTCGCGCTGTAGTGAGTCTCGCGCCCATCCTGCCGCTGCCGCACAAGCCCGGCTCCCCGAAGAACCCCCAGGTGTTTGGACACAGCCGGCTGAGAGACCCCAGCCCGCGCGGTAAGCGCACGGACGGTCTGCTCGCCGTCAAGACAAAGCCCTTCAAAAATACCTCGCCGGGTAGGGTCGGCAAGGCTCCGGAAAAGAACATCACGGACCGCGGTAGTCTGATTCATAGCCTGTTGGTTATGTATGGAATCATAACCTGACGGTTATCGATGGGTCAAGAGAAGACGTTGGCAATACCCCTGGTGGCGACCGGCCGGGCACAAAAAAGGCCCGCCCAGCCTTGAACCGGACTGAGCGGGCTGAGGGAAGAATCCAACGACTATTGGATTGTGCTGAAACTCGTTTTTACCGGCCGCGGCCACCGCCGCCGCCCGCGGAGCGTCCGCCGCTGTATCCGCCGCCGCCAGAGCGTCCGCCGGAAGAGAATCCGCCGCCGCTGCGGCCGCTACCAAACGTGCCGCCGCTGCTGGAGCCTCCAGGGTGAGAGGGTGCGCTGAAGCCGCCACCGCCGCGGCCGCTTCCGAATCCGCCGCCGGAGCCACCGTAGGACGGCGCGCTGAAGCCGCCACCGCCGCGGCTGCCGCCAAATCCGCCACCGCCATAGGACTCGACCCGTCCGGAACCGAATCCGCCGCTACGGCCCGTGCCGAACCCGCCGCCCGTGCTGTACCCTCCGCTGCTCCGTCCACCGGAGCCGAAGCCCTCCACCCGCGGGGATGTATATTCGCCACCGCCGCGGGCTTCCGGCGCGGTTCCGAATCCGCCGCCGGTGCTCCAGGAGCCGCTCATCCGCCCGCTGGACATATCGATGCTATCGGTCCCACGGCCCCGGCCGCTGCCGCCTTCCGATCGCGTTGGCGCCTGTTCGGACCGCCCGCCGCCGCCGCGAGAAGGCGCCGCCTCGGAAGACCGTCCCGTTCCACCGGTGCTCCACCCGCCCCGCAATCCGCCGGAATCGCCAGTACGCCCTTCACTGCGCGAACCCGGCGATGCCGTGCGGCCTTCTCCCGCGCCGGTGCTCCGCCACGTGCCCATGCGCTGCCAGCCCGAATCACCCGAACTCCCGCGTGACTCCGCCGTCGAACCGGTCGCGCCGCGGCCGGGATCGCCAAACGTTCTCCAACCGCCCGCACTCCGGCCTTCAGCTTCGCCGGAGCGGGTCGAATTAAAGCTTCGGCTCGGATCGGAAGCGGCAGAGCGGCCGGCTTCGGCGCTATCAGCCCGGGTTCGCGGTTCGCCGAACCGTGTCCACTGGCTCTCGCTGCCCCGCGCCGGTTCGCCCGCTCCGCGCGACTCCGCCGCGCGGCTCTCCGTGCCGCGGCTCAATCCGCCGATGGCTTCGCCGCCGCTGGCGCCGCCCACGCGTCCAGGAGCGGCTGGCTCGACCGTTCGCCACCCGCGCTGTGCTTCACTCCGGCCGCTCGCCGCCGGCGTCTCCTGCGCAAAGCCCTGCCGGCTGCCGCCGCCGGCCGCGGCTTGCCGCGTGGATTCCGATAACGCCTGCCGCTGCTGCTCAAACGGCACACGGTCGACCTTTGCCGCCTGGCTGCGCGAGTAAAAGTTCAGATCTTCGCGCGTCCCACGCGGCACCGCGCCGGCGCCAGGTTCGCGGTTGGACAACCTCAAGCTCTCGCGCACCGGCGCGACCGGAAGCCCTCCCTGCACCAGGCTGGCGCGTTCAAACTCCGATGCCCGCACCATGCGTCCCGGAGCCCCGCGGCTCAAATCCTGAACGCCCGTCACCGCGCCGTTGATGCGCGCATTCCGATAGTTGTTGTAGATGTTGATGTTGTTCACGATGTGAACGTTGTTGTACACGCCGCCGTGGCGGTAGCCGCCATACCAGCCGTGTCCGTACCAGGGATGGAACGCCTCAAATGGCGCCAGCGGCACCCATCCCCAATTGCCGAATCCCACGCCAACTCCAAAGCCGCCCCAGCCAAACCACGCCACCAACCCCGGCCGCCACCAGTGGTGGGAATAAATCGGTCCGGGATACCAGCACCACGCGTTGGCATTCCAGAACCAGCGTCCGTAATGGAATGGCGCCCAGCCCCAGGGATCGTAACTCACCCACGACCAGCCGTACCAATCCACCCACGACCAGCGTCCGTAACGATACGGCGCCCAGCCGGACGCCACATAAGGACGCCACACATAGCCGTATGGAGCCGCGTACACCCAGTCACCATTCCCATCCAGATCTTCCGCGCCATAGATGTCTCGGCTCACGTACTGATAGACCTTGGAACGCTTGGCGAGTTCCTTGTCCCGCGCCTGGTTGAATTCATCCCAGGCGTCATTTGGAATCTCGGCGACAAGCTGAAACTCGGAATCAGCCGTGGCTGAACCGCGAACCACCATGGTGTGGCCGCTCTTCAATTTCTGCGAGCCTCGCGGCGTGAAGATTTCGGCTTCACCAGACCGCACCGTAATTGTCGCCGTGCCGTCCGCCTCCACGCTCACACGGTAGTCGCCGTACGCCGCCGGCCGGACCGCCGCGCCGGGAGTGTTGATCTCAACCTGCGCATTGCCACCCTTGATGGCGGCGAACGTGGCGGTGCCCCGCGCAACCTGCATCTGATAACGCCGGTTCTCCAACTCCGTCAGCCGGACCTCGGTTTCCGCCGACAACCGGATGCGATGAAAATAATCGAACTGCACTTCGGCCCGCGATGCCGCTCCGGAATAAATGCGATCCTCGGCCAGCACAGGCGCGTTGATCGCGGCCGCGACCCAATCGCCGCTGTCGCCGCGGCGAACCGAGACATCGCCGTTTAACAGACTCAGCCGCGCCACTCCACGCCCCGGAGCATCCTGATCCGTCTGCGCACGCAACGACGGAATGAGCATGCCGCCCATCATTGCCATACCAAGCCATGCGCGTTTCATAGCAACCCTCATCGTGCAATTCACCAGCCAAACCACAAGTTGCTGATCTTGCTATCATTTCGGCAGTTTGCCCTGAATCCTGGAGTGGCCGAAATGCACCACATCGATCGGGAACCACCAGTCTGGCGCCGAGCCGCCACCATCGGTGTGCTTGTGCTCCTCATCATCGGCTTCTACTGGAAACTTGTGCTCACTGACGAGTACACGTGGCTACAGTCGGGCGACTTCGCCAACCAAGTCCTGCCGTGGTTCCAGGTGCAGGCTTCCGAGTGGCACATGAACCGCTTCCCGATGTGGGACCCCTACACCTGGCTGGGACAGCCCCTGTTTGGACAGGCGCAGCCTGGCGCCGCCTACCCGCCCAACTGGCTTTTCTTCAACCTCAACCTCAAGAACGGATGGATCCGCCAAAGCTACCTGCACTGGTATTTTGTCGGGCAGCACATCATGGCCGCGCTGTTTGCCTTCTGGCTCGCGCGCGACCTGGGCCGAAGCCTGCTCGCCTCCGTGCTGGCCGGGTGCGTCTTCAGCCTGGCCGCCTGGATGGCGAGCACCGGTTGGCCGCAGATGGTCAACGGAGCGGTTTGGGCGCCTATCGTCTTTCTGTTTCTCATGCGGGTCTGGCGCCGCCGGCGCCCGCTGGTGTCCGCCGCCTGGGGCGGATTCTTCCTGGGTTTCGCGTGGCTGAGCGGCCATCACCAAGTCCCCATATATCTCTCGCTCGCAGCGGCCGGCGTGTGGCTCTATACGCTGTTTCGCAACGGCCTCCCGGAGCGCAAGCTCATCGCCTGCTTTGCCGTGTTCTGGTTGTTGGCCGGAATGGCTGGAGCATTTCAGATTCTTCCCGCCTACGAATACGGCAAGCTATCGGTGCGCTGGGTTGGAGTCGAGGATCCCATCGGCTGGGACCAGAAGGTTCCTTATCTCGTCCACCAGCAATACAGCCTTAGCCCCACCTCGCTGCTGGGCCTCGTTTTCGCGGGCGTTCACACACACAGCGACCCCTTCATCGGAGTCGCCGTCCTGCTGCTCTGTCTCGCCGCCGTGGCGCTCGGCTGGGCGCAGCGCGAGATCCGCATTTTCGGCGCCATCGCCTTGGGCGGTTTGCTCTACGGCTTTGCGCATCACGATGTCTTTCAAGGAATCCTCTATGCCGTGCTGCCCGTCGTCGACAAAGCGCGCACACCGGCCATGGCCACAATCCTGATCGGCTTTGGCGCCTCCGTTGTCGCCGCCTTTGGACTGGACCGCATCTCCTCGGCTACGCAAAGCAGAACGGTTCGAAACCTCGGGCTGGCCGCCACCGCCTTCGGGTTGCTGCTCGTTGCCTCGCGGTCCGCGCTGGTGGTCGCCAAGGGTGCTGACATGAGTGGCGACAGCCGCCCCATGATCACCATGTTGGCTGCCCTGCTCTGCGGAGCGCTGTTGATCGCACTCCATCGGGGCGCCATCACGGCACGCGCCATGTCGGTGCTCTTGATCGGATTGTTCCTGATCGAAGTGGGCAACACCAACGGCTACTATCTGCCGAGCCGCTTCGAAAAGAACCGCACCGACTACCTCACCGGGATGGCGCAGGACAGCGATGTCGTCGAATTTTTGCGGCGGCAGCCCGGTCCCATCCGTGTCAATTACGACGATCAGATCATCCCCTACAATTTCGGCGACTGGCAGGGCATCGAGACTACCGGCGGTTACCTGGCAAGCGTGACCCGCAATGTCCGCATGCACGAATTACACGCTCCCCGCACGCGCCAGTTGCTGGGAGTCGCCTACGGGGTCCGCAAAGAGCCCGACGGTTTTCACAACGAACTCGTGTTTTCCGGACAGAGCGGCCATAACGTCTACATGCACCGCGACGTGTTTCCGCGCGCCTTTGTCGTGCACGATGCGGTGTCCATCCCTTCACGCGACCACGTGGGGCGCATGATGAACGATGCGGCGTTTGACCTGCGGCGCCGCACCTTTATGTTGGGACACCCGCCCGAACTGGAGACTTGCGCGGACGGAGACTCCGCGCAGGTGATCGAGCATCTTCCAAACCGCGTGACGCTCCGCGCCACACTCGGATGCAAAGGTATGGTGGTGCTTACCGACCTCTACTTCCCCGGCTGGAAAGCAACGGTCGACGGCCACGCTGTCCCCATTCACGAAGCCTATGCTCTTGTGCGCGGCGCCGTCGCCGGAAAAGGCACGCACACCATCGAGTTTCATTACGCGCCCGCGAGTGTGTTTCTGGGCGGCGCGCTCTCGGCGCTGGCTCTGGCGGCTTGTTGTGTGCTGACGCTGGCCTACCGGGGCTGAAGCACGTGGTCCACAAGTTCGGTCCTTTTGAATACGATTCAGAGCAGCGGGTCCTGTCCCGCAACGGCGAACCCGTCCCGCTGATCCCCAAGGCCACAGACCTCCTGCACGTATTGATCGAGCGGCGCGGGCGCATTGCCGGCAAACAGGAGTTGATCAGCCTGGTGTGGCCGGATACCACGGTCGAGGAGATCGGCCTGGCCCGCAACATTTCGATCCTGCGCAAAGCCCTCGGCGATGACGCCGAAGACAGCCG
>JADZCI010000074.1 GCA_020851655.1 Bryobacterales bacterium | reverse complement strand
AGGAAGGCTGCAACTTGGGAAGCGGGTTGCCGGCGAGAGTCAGGTGATTGTTCTCCGCCACCGCGCTGGTATAGCTCGCCAGTTGAGACGGGCTGGGAATGTCGATCACCTGGACCGAGCCGCGATAAGCATGAACAAACTTGCGCTTGGGTTCGTCCTGCCAGCCGGAACCCGCGCCCAGCAGCGCCGCCACCGCCAGGTGCTTCCCGCTTGAGCTTAGCGCCAGGTCGGAAGGATACCAGGCGGTGGGGATCATCCCGCGGATCTTGCCTGAAGAGGCGTCCATCACCGCCACCGCGTTGACGCCTCCCATCGCTACGTAAAGCGTATGTCCATCGCCGGTGAGCGCCAGTGCCGTAGGCGCGAGTCCCAGGGCCGCTTCGGCAAACGGGCGGAGGTCGAAAGTCGCGGCGGCCTGGTTGGTCTTGGTGTCGATTACCGATATGGAATCGCTATTGGAGTTGGCGACGTACAGGCGGTGCGCGGCTTCGTTCCACGCCAGCGCGGTGGGGTGCAGTCCAACGGGAATCGTGTGAGTCACCTGGAGCGCGACGAGGTCCACCCGCGAAAGCGTGCCCGTTGCCGCGATGCCTCGCGCATCGACCACCACGCGGTCCGCTGTGGGAGAGAGGCCCGTGGGCGCGGTCTTGTCGCCGGCCACAGCCGTCCGCCCACCCCAATTGCTGACCCAGGCGACCGATGAATCCGCCGACACCACGGCGCCAAACGGCGCCACACCGGCGCCCACCGTTTGGACGGCGGCTTTCTTCTCCGCGTCGAGGATGGCGACCTTGTTGTCATACGTCATCGGGACCGCGATAACGCGTACGCCCCGCGAATTGGGCCGCCGCCCAAACGCCGGTCCTCCGACCTGGTGTGAGCCGGGAAGGCGGTCGAACAGCTCGGGCGCGCCACCCTCAAGAAACGACAGCACCGCCTTCCCTCCGCGCTCGATGGAGGTGAACTGCGGTACGCCCCGCACCGGGTCGATGCGCACGCCCTGCAAGCCCTGCTGGTTGCCCGCGTCCCAGCGTCCCTTAACCTGGTTGGTGCTCCAGTCCAGCCTGTAGAAGCCCTTCTTGGCGAGCACGAAAACGTCGCCGGCGGGGGCGAACGCGACTCCGTAGACGCGGCCGTCGAACACCGCGGGAACGCCCGCCGGGGTGATGGTTTGCCGGGTGGTGACGACGCCCGGAGTTTCAACGCGCCGGACCGGCTGGCTGGCCGTCTGGGCCGTCAACACGAGCGGCGCCGCGGCGCTAATCCAGATGAAATTCGATGCCTTGAGCCAGTGGAAGGTCATGGGAAAAGTTGATCGTAACAGTTTGCCGCCGCATGTAGGCTTTCCACGAATCGCTCCCGGCTTCGCGTCCGCCGCCGGTTTCCTTTTCGCCGCCGAAAGCTCCGCCGATCTCAGCTCCGCTTGTCCCGCCGTTGATGTTGACAATGCCGCAATCGCTTCCCGTGACGCTGAGGAACGTTTCGGCGTGACGCAGATTATTGGTAAACATGGCGGAAGAGAGTCCCTGCGGGACGTCGTTGTGCGCCGCGATTGCCTCCTCAATCGTGTCGAACTCCATCACGTACAGGATGGGCGCAAAGATTTCCTCTTTGACAATGGGCATGGATGGGGTGGCTTTCACCAGCGCCGGTTCGACAAAAAAGCCGCCTTGGATGGCGGGCTTTCCGCCGCCGCACAGGACTTCGCCGCCTTCGGCGCGGGCCCGTTCGAGTCCCGCCATCATGTCGTCCACGGCCGCCTGATTGATGAGCGGCCCCATGAGAACGTGCGCGTCGAGCGGATCTCCGATGCGGATCTGGCTGTATGCCGATTTCAATCGCTCGATCATTTTCGGCGCGATCGGCTTGTGCAGGAACAAGCGCCGGATGGTCGTGCAGCGTTGTCCCGCGGTGCCGACAGCTCCGAAGACGATTGCCCTGAGAGCCAGATCCAGGTCGGCGTCTCCGGCAACGATCACGCCGTTGTTGCCGCCGAGTTCGAGGATGGTCCGGCCCAGGCGCCGGCCCACTACCTCCGCCACCCGGTAGCCCATCCGGCAGCTACCGGTAGCCGACACGAGCGGAATGCGCTTGTCGTGGAGCATCTTCTCCCCGGCCACGCTGCCCCGGCCGATCACCAGGGTGAAGACTCCTTCCCATCCGTTGCGGCTGAGGACGTGATTGCAAATGTTCTGTACGGCGATGGCCGTCAGCGGCGTTTCCGAGGAGGGCTTCCACACCACGCAGTCGCCACAGACGGCTGCGATCAGCGCGTTCCAACTCCATACGGCCACCGGGAAGTTGAAAGCGGAGATGACCCCGGCGATTCCCAAAGGATGCCATTGCTCGTACATCCGGTGCTCCGGCCGCTCGCTGTGCATGGAGAGACCATAGAGCTGGCGTGAAAGGCCGACGGCGTAGTCGGCGATGTCGATCATTTCCTGAACTTCGCCGAGTCCCTCGGGCAGGATTTTGCCCATCTCCATCGAGACGAGCGCGCCCAGATCCGCCTTGTGCATGCGCAGAGCCTCACCGATCTGGCGCACGATTTCTCCACGTTTGGGCGCGGGTAGCAGGCGCCACCGCTGAAAGGTTTCCGACGCCGCGGACACGACTGCTTCGTAGTCGGCCTCCGACGCCATGCGCACGCGCGCCAGGGCGTCCCGATTCGAAGGATTGTAAGAGACCAATTCGCCGCCGGACGGGCTTTCGATCCAGCCCGTGCCGCACGCGCCGGAATTGACTGATTCCAGGCCAAGCCGTTCCAGCACTCCATGGACTGTATTTTGGACAAGCATGTTACGCTCCCGACTTCATTCTAGTGCCGTACGCTTGCCTCGTCGCCCGCACTGCTCCCTCAGGGCTTTGCCAGCCCCAGTTCTTTGCGAATCGCCAGGCTGCGGGGATCTTTGTGAAGCGGATCGTAGACCGGGTCGACCTGGAAATAGATCAGATTGCTCGTGTGCTCCGACACGGCCTGCCTCAAGTAGGCGAACGCCTCGTCGTAACGGCCCAATCCAATGAGCGGATGCGCAAAATCGAGAGCGGTGACACGGCTCTTGCGGGAGGTTTCCCGCAGTTGGCGCATCACCTGGTCGGCCTGGGACTTGCGGCCCATACGCGCAAAGCAGTAGGCGACGCCGCTCAGAGCCCGGTGGCTGGCCTCTCCGGCCGGCTCGAGCACGTCGAGAGCCTCCTTGAAGCGCCGGAGTTCGATGAAGAGGCGGCCGAGCCAGTATTCGGCGCCGGGAAGGTCGCGCACCTTGCGCAACTCGGTCAACGCGCCGTCGTAGTCGCGCCGCAAGAAATGCATCAATCCCAGGTCGCGGGTCAGGGCGGCGGCGGCGGGGTCGAGCTTGCGGGCCCGGTCCATGGCTTCGAACGCCTCCTCCCAGCGGCCTTGCGGTACTAAACGCGCCATCGCGTCAAGCTGGTAATACTGCGCGGCGCCGGGGCGGCTCCGGATGGCGTTTTCCAGCTCAGCCGCCGACTCAGCCCAGTTCCACTCATAGACAGCGTAGATGGCGCCGAGCACGGCGCGCGCGTGCGCGTCGCCGGGGTCGATCGAGATCGCCGCCCGCGCCTCGGCTTCCGCCAAAGGGATGACGTCCCGCGCGGACGCCAGGTCGTTGACCGCCTGGATCAGATAGCATTCCGCCATGAAGGCGTGGGGGCTGCCGTATTCGGCGTGCTGCTCGGCCGCTGAGCGAAAATACAGCAGGCAGACCTTGAGAGACTCCGGCGTCCTTTGCGCCAGCGCCTGCCGCCCGCGCAGGCAGTCGAAGTACGCGTTGACGTTGGATGTGCCCGCGGTGTAAAGGTGGCTGTGCGGCGACTCAATTCGCAGCGCATCGGTGAGCGCCGCCAGAACTTCATTCCGGACGCCCAGCAGTTCTCCCAAAGGGCGGTCGAAGCGCTCCTCCCAAAGCATCCAGCCGTTGTGCGCATCGACCAGTTGCAGAGCCATCTGAAGGCGTCCTTCCACCACTTGCAGGATGCTCTCCAGGACGTAGGTGACGCTAAGTTGCGCGGCGATCTGGCGGATGTCGCGGCGCTGATCGCGATAAAGGAATGCGGAATTGCGACCCACCACGCGCAGTTCCGGCAGGCAGGAAAGGGTCGTAATCAGGTCGTCGGTCAGGCCGTCGGCAAGGAAAGAGTATTCCGGCGTCTGGCCGATCACCGGGAGCACGGCCAGCGCCGCGGGTACGGGCGGCGCGCCATCCTTTGTTTCGCCACGCAGTCCGGAGTCGGTTAACCGGAACTGCAGCGTGCCGGTCTCCCCTTCGCTTGCGTAATAGGCCGCCAGACGTGAGGCGAGCCGGTCGCGGTCCGCCTGAAAATCCTCAGGCAGCGACAGCCCGTTGGCAAGGCTGCGCAACAGACGCCGAAGTCGCGGCGCATGGGCGAACGTCCGGCTATCGAGCACTCTCCGCAAATGCTCGTCGAACTCCGCCATGGCGAAAAGATACCATGGCGGGGGTTACAATTGGATCAGGATGCCCGATGCCCTGATTCTTATCCTGATCGTAGTGGCAATCGTGCTCTTCAGCCGGTTCGGTGGCGGCGGTTGACGCATCGACCCAACCGGCCGTGGGCCGGGTAACTGCTGAATGGCGCGAGCGGCGCCGGGATTGGGACTCAGTCACCGCGAGAAGTGGTATACATACTTCGGACTTCACACGCGGACAATTTGCGGCAAGTGATCGAAGTGCTTGTCTCGTGCGTGCAGCGCGAGGTTGTGCTGCAGCACAAGAGCGGCGAGCCACATATCGTTCGTTGGAATGGGCGTACCCTGTTTGCGGAGTTGGCGGAAAACGGACGCGTAGTGGTGAGTCGTCTGGTCGTCGGCGAACATGACGCGGACGCCGTCCTTCAGCAGAAACCGCCGGAGTATGCGCTCGTTTTCGGCTTGGCGCCGGCCGTGTGCGAAGCCCGCCCGAAGTTCGCCGACGACGACGAAGGGCAACATGATGGCCTCAGCTTCCTCCAGCAGCGCGACTGTCTTTGCGACGCCTTTACACAGATCGACGTATCGATTGGTGTCGAGAGCGACCCTCACCGCCAGAGGTCCTCGTCCACCCGGTCCTGATCGGCGAGCGCCGCTTCAACCGCCTTGCCGGCCTTCCAGGCTTTCGCGATATCCGCTAGATCTCGACGTTTGCGCCGGCTACCGGTCATACCGGCGCCCAACGCCAGCGCGTCGACAACTGCTTCATTCAGACTCTTTCCTGCGGCACGGGCGCGTTCGCGCAAAGCCTGGTCGACCGCGACTGGGACGCCACGGATGGTGTATTGCATGCACCTATTATAGGCAGTGCAGGCAGATACCGCAGGCACCGAGAGAGCGGTGGCTCGGCATCCAGGGCCTTGATGGGATGACGGCAAGCTATCGGCGAGTGTTTGGAGAACACCGGTTACGACTCTCAGGGACGCGGCGGCGGGTAATGGGAGGGTGAGGGATTGCGATCTCTACTAGATCGACTCCGGTTGGGCTGGCTGGGAGGCAGGGACTCGAACCCCGATACGCAGATCCAGAGTCTGCAGTCTTACCATTAGACGACCTCCCAGCAAGGGGGGTCGCCTTCAGTATAACAACCTGATACTGGCAGGGACCTGAAACTGTGAACCGCGTCTTCCCTGGTCGTGAAGATTTCGAAGACGCGGTTGAGACGGGTGATGTGGAGCAGGGCCCGGGCGCGGGGGGTAACTCGAACGAGCTTCATACTCGCTCTGGCGTCTTGGGCGGCTGCGAATGCGGCCGCCAATTGCCCCAGTCCACAACTATCAACGTAAGTTACCTCCGCCATGTCGAGCAGGATGCGGCGGTGGCCGTCATGGACCAGGAGTTCGACGGCCCGGAGAAGATCCAGGGAAGATTCCCCGGCGATCTTGCCGCGGGCGGTGACCGTGGTCACCGCCCCGTTCTGTTCAACATGCAGAGTCGGTTTCATTTCACTTGCTCTGGCTGGTGGCCAATTCAGCCTTGACACGGGCTTGTTCGTGCCGCAGCTTTGCCAGTTTCAGGGATTCGCCCAGCTTTTGGTCAGCCTGGACCGCGTGGGTGTAGATCTGGTCGGCTTCGGCCCGGTAGGTCGGCGAGATCAAATCATTCCTGTGCTGATTGTAGTAGTCGATCGCCTTGGTGGTCGCCTCAGATGTCTCCTTGAGAAGCGGGACGACCTCGTCCAGGGTTTTCTGTTCCCACGGCGCCAGGCTCGCACGATCCTTTTGCAAGGACTGCAACTCACGGTTGAGGACGTTGAAGTTCCCCTTGATCATTTCCATTTGACTTGCGTAAGACTCGGGATCGTTCAGGGTACTCCTGGTGAGGGCCAGAAGACGAGAAGCCTCGGCTCTGACCTGACCAACCGAATCCAGCATCGATTCCAGAGTCTGCCGCGATTCCTTTACGACCTTCTGTTGGGGCGACATTGATCCACCCAGCGCAAGCGCGAAGGTCAGCATTGAGGCTCCCAAAACTTTCAAAATCGTAGGTTTCATACGGTAACGCTCCTTTTTTCTTCCTGCAAGCTGTTGATTTGCTTGCTCAATGTATGAGACGGCGCCGGGCATGAGATGGTCTCTCCATTGCAGAGGGTATTCTTTAGCCCATCGGGACGTGATGCCCAAGGATAGGACCCCGGAGAGGAAAGACCGCTACATCTTCCGGAAGAAGGCCAGAGCGAGCACGAGAATCCCAAAGATGATGCGGTAGTAGATGAAGAACCGCAGCGTGTTCACCCGGAGAAAGCGCAGGAAAAAGGCGATGACCAGGCATCCAGTGATCGCGCTCACAATCATTCCGACAATAAACGCCGTTTGATCGCCGGCGGGAATTCCGCCTGCGTTTTGCAAGTCGTGAGCCGCGAATGCCGCGGCGGCGGCGATCGCCGGTGTCGACAGCAGGAAACTGAACCGCGCCGAGGCGTACCTCTCCAAGCCGCGAAACAGCCCGGCTGTGATCGTGATACCGCTGCGGGACGTGCCCGGAACGATCGCGACCGCCTGCGCGACGCCAATCGTCAGCGCGTCTTTCAGGCTGATGTGGCGGATGCCCTTCCGGCGTGTTCCCCAGCGCTCTCCCAGGATCATGAGAATTCCGACAACAACCAGCATGGTCCCGATAATCCAAGGGCTGCGAAGCGTCGTCTCGGCGTGTTCTTTCAACAGGAAGCCAGCTACGCCAATCGGGAGCGAGGCGCCCGCGAGCAGCCAGAGGAGCCTTGGATTCTCGCGAATATCCGGATCCGTTCCGTATTCGATACCAAATCCGCGGGCGGCCAACTGTAGCCAGTCGCGGAAGAAATAGATCACCACCGCGGCCAGCGTGCCAAAGTGGAGGGCGATATCGAAATTGAGCCCCGGATCTTTCCACCCCAATAACCACGGGACCAGCGCCAGGTGCGCGGAACTGCTAATCGGCAGGAATTCGGTGATGCCTTGGACCAACGCAAGGATCACCGCTTGATAAAGCGGCATAAAAGGCGTGCCCTCCCATCCTAGCGCGATATCCGGGGCGTCAAATCGGGATAATAGGAGGAATCCTTTCCTGGAAACGCCGATGCCTTCGCCAATTCGATGACCAACACGAAAATCGTCGCCACGCTCGGACCGGCCACTGAATCGGAAGAAACCATACGCCAGTTGCTCCGCGCGGGAGTCGACGTCGTTCGTCTCAATGCGTCCCACGGCACGGCTGAAGAGCGCCGCCAGCGGGCCCGGCTCGTCCGCAGGGTCGCCGCCGAGGAGCAAATGCATACGGGAATCCTGCTTGATTTGCAGGGTCCGAAGATCCGGCTTGGCGCCTTCGAGGGCGGAAAGGCTGTGCTCGACGAGGGCGCAACATTTGTTCTCACCACCGAGAACGTCGTGGGAAACCGGACGATCGCCTCGACCACTTACAGCGACTTTGCCAAGGACGTGAAAGAAGGCGACCGGGTCCTGCTATGCGACGGCTCGGTGGAATTGAAGGTGCTCGATTCCGACGGAGTCAAAGCCCGTTTGAAAGTGGTCTCCGGAGGCGTCATCGGCGACCGCAAGGGGATCAACCTGCCCGGCGTCCAGGTTTCGACGCCGTCCCTGACCCGCAAAGACATGGCCGACGTGCAAGCCGCCATCGAAGAAGAAGTGGACATGGTCGCGCTGTCGTTTGTCAGAAAATCCAGCGATGTCCTGCGCCTGCGGCTGTTCCTCGAAGAAAAGGGCGTGACGCTGCCCATCATCGCCAAGATTGAAAAGCCGGAAGCCGTCCACAATCTCACCGAGATTCTGAACGAATCCGATGGCGTGATGGTGGCGCGCGGCGATTTGGGCGTCGAACTTGCACTGGAGAGAGTTCCGTTCGTACAAAAGGCCATCATTCAACAGGCCCGCTGGAAAGGGAAATTCGTCATCACCGCCACGCAGATGCTGGAGACGATGATTGAGAACAACTTTCCGACGCGGGCCGAAGTCAGCGACGTAGCCAACGCCATCTACGACGGCACCGACGCAGTTATGCTGTCAGCCGAAACATCGGTCGGCAAGTACCCGGTGGAGACCGCGCGCATGATGGACAAGATCGCCAAGGAAACCGAGGAGTCCATTCGCCTGCAAGGGTACAAGGACCTTCCGCCGCGCGACTATCACACGCACGCCGAAATCGTGGCCGACAGCGCGTACCAGGCGGCGCGCCTGGCCAATGCCGCGGCGATCGTGGTTTTTTCCGCCTCCGGCGCCAGCGCCCGGCTCGTGGCGCGTTTCCGTCCGCCCGTGCCGATCTTCGTGTTCACGCCAAAAGTGGAAGCCGCGCGCCAGCTCTCCGCCGTCTTCGGCTGCATTCCGATCATCACCCCGGACGCCAGCTCGACGGACGAGATGATGTCGCTCATGGATCGCATGCTGCTCGAACACGGATGGCTGCGGCCCAGAGATGCGGTGGTTTTCGTTTCCGGCCAGCCAATCGGCCGCCCCGGCACCACCAACCTGATGAAGCTCCACCGCATCGGCGAGGCGCGATGACCGGACTCCGGCGGCGTTACAGCAGCTCGTCCCGGCGCGCGGCTTCAAGCCGCTTGACCACTTCGCCAACCCGGTGCGCGTGCTGCCGGGTCGTGACCAGGAGAGCATCGGGCGTGTCGACCACAATCAGATCTTCGACTCCAAGCAGGGCGACGAGTTTGTCCTGCGCGTCAATGTAGTTGCCCGTACTGCCGAGAAAGACCGCGTCGCCCCGGCAGGCGTTGTTGTCGGCATCGCGCGGTGACAGTTCGTAGAGAGCATTCCAGCCGCCGGCGTCGTTCCAGCCGATGTCGTCGGCCACCAGCGCATCGATAGAAGCCGCCTTTTCGGCGACGGCAAAGTCAATGGAGATGTTCTCGCAGCTCGCGTATGTCTCGCGAAGCCTGGATGAAAACAGCCTGCTCGAAAACGGCGGCAAGCTCTCCAGGATCTCGGCGGCGCCGGGCAAATGGCGGCGCAATTCGGCTTGCAGAACTTCGGCGCGCCAGAAGAACATGCCCGCATTCCAACAATAGTTCCCGCTGGCGACGTAGGCCGCGGCGGTCGGCGGATCCGGTTTCTCGCGAAAACGGACGATCCGCGCCGGTTCGAGCGCGCCCGGCTTCAAGGCGCCTGGAGCAAACTCCAGGTACCCATAACCGGGTTCGGCCCAGCGCGGCTGAATTCCCAACAGTACCATCTTGCCCTTGGCCGCATGCCGGTAAGCTGATCGCACCAAGCGGATGAATCGCGCCGGGCGCTGGATAATGTGATCGGCGGGAAAGACGCCCATCACTGCTTTCGGATCGGCCGACTGCAAAATATGCGCCGCCAGTCCAATAGCGGGCGCGGTGTTGCGCTGCGCCGGTTCGGCCAGAATCTGCCGCTTCGGTACGCTCGGAAGCTGCCGGATGATCTCGTCCCGCAGATGGTCGTTGGTCAGCACCCAGAAATTCTTCAACGGCACGACCGCGGATAACCGCTGGACTGTTTGCTGGATGAGCGACCCGGAACCAAAAAGTTCGAGCACCTGCTTGGCACGGCGGGTACGGCTCCGCGGCCAGAACCGTGTGCCGCGCCCGCCCGCGAGGATCACCGCATGCAGATGGGACCCGCTCATGAACCCAGCGGGTAACCGCGAACCAGCTTCAGCGTACGATTCCAGCGCGTCTTGGTGAAGAAATGCGTGGCCAGGTCCACGACATGATCAAAAGAGATCAGGTTGGGGTCCGCCAGGCGGTCGGTCGAAGTGGCATACGACCAGAAGATGATGGCGGGTTTGCCAATGATGTTGGCGCGCGGAACGAAGCCCCAATACCGCGAATCCAGCGAGTTGTCGCGGTTATCGCCCATGGCAAAGTAATGGCCCGCGGGCACCACCAGCTCCCCGTCTTTCACGTTGGCCAGCATCATTTCGCGGCCCTGCGGCGATTGATTCGGGTCGGCGTCGAGCGCCGGAAAGTTGTCCCGATACGGGCTAAAGGTGGGCATGTGAACCACGTATGGCTCGTTCATCTTCTTGCCGTTCAAGTAGAGTTCCTTGTCGACCAGTTTGATATGGTCGCCGGGCAAGCCGATGACACGTTTGATGTAGTTCTGCCGCAGATCCACTGGCCAGCGGAAAACGATAATGTCGCCCCGCTTGATGCCGGTGTAGGGCAGGATGTACTTGCTGATGGCGCCCGGCGGGGCATAGGCGAGTTTGTCGACGAACATGTGATCGCCGATCAGAACCGTGTTTTCCATCGAGCCGGTCGGCACGACAAACGCCTGCAAGAGCGTAGTCGTTCCGAACAGGAGCATGAGAATAGTGACGGTCCACTCTCCGACAAAGCCGCGGTCCTCTTTCGACTTCTTGCCCTTGCCCGCGGGCTTCTCGTCCTTGACGGCTGCCCCGGAAGCGGCTTTCGTTTTCACAGCCACGTCAGAAGTGGCTTTGGCTGGCTGCTTCTTCTTCATTGCGAATCTTGTGTGCCGAAACCCCGGATCAGTTTGAAACTGCGATCCCACCGCGTCTTCTTGATGAAGTTCCGGGACAGGTCTTTGAGATATTCAACACTCAGGAACGAACGCATCAACCAGTCGCCTTGCGCGGCATAGGACCAGTAGATCAGTACCGGCTTTCCCACGATGTTTTCGCGCGGTACAAAGCCCCAATATCGCGAATCGAGCGAGTGATCGCGGTTGTCGCCCATCACAAAATAGCCGGCCGGCGGGACAATCACTTCATTCTTTGAGACGTGATTGTTGAGCATGTCGATCGCTCTTTCGTCAACGGGGGCGGCGGGATCGGACGGGAATATATCCCGGTAGAGTTGTATGCCGGGGCTCTTGTGAAACTTGTAAGGCTCCTCCAGCGCGACGCCATTCAGATAGACCTGCTTGTTCTCGATGCGAATCCTGTCGCCGGGAATCCCAATCACCCGCTTAACGAACATCTGCTTTGTATCGACTGGATAGCGAAATACGACGATGTCGCCCCGTTTGACGGGAGTGTAGGGCAGCAGGTACTTGCTGACGGGGCCGGGCGGCGCGTAGGCCAACTTATCCACCAGAACATGGTCGCCAACGAGCAAGGTGTCTTCCATCGATCCCGTCGGGATCACGAAATTTTGCACCAGCGTGGTGATGGCAAAGAGAAATAAGAGGATCGTGACTACCCACTCGGCGATAAAGCTCCGATGCGGCTCCGCGGCTGCCTGTTCGGGCGCCGGACTGGTCGCGGGATCGGCTTCGGTAGGGGCTTCGGGAACCAGGAGGTTCTCTTCTGGCACTTCTCCCATCTTAGCTGGCCCGGATCATTCGAAACGTTGCGATTTCGCAGCCGGTAAAGAAATAGCGAAGGCTCATCGGTCCTACCTTGCCTTCCGGGAAAAAGTCTCCTTGGCGATGATCCCAGATGATTCCTTGATGGTAACCAATTGGTTGGCGGCCACGGCTTCGAAGGTTTCGGACGCGCCGCTGGGCCAGCGGACGACCAGGTTGGCCGATGAGGCCTTGCCCAATCCGAAATGCAACCTACGGTCGCTGGTCGAATAAAAGCTCGATTGGGCGCAGAGTTCCTGAACCTGCTGGCGTCCGCCGTATCGCACCGTGACGCGTGCGCCGATCGCACTCCGGTTGGATTTGGTCCCAATGAGGCGCACCTTCAGCCAGTGGTTGTCACCGGACACATCATTGCGCAGGAGCGAGGGCGGCTCATTCATGTTCATGATGAGGATGTCCAGGTCTCCGTCGTTGTCGAAATCACCGAAGGCGCAGCCGCGGCTCGAATGGGGCGCTTCAACACCCGGGCCGGCCTCGGCAATCAACTCCTCGAACAGTGAATCGCCCAGATTGCGGAACACCAGCCTGGGAGTCCGGTAGGGGTAGGAGGGGATCTTCTTCTCAACTTCCGGATAGACGCTTCCGGTGACGGCGAACAGGTCTGGCAGTCCGTCGTTATCCAGGTCGACGATTCCCGCGCCCCATCCCACGTAGCGGGTTTCGACGCCCAGTCCGGAGCGGACAGTGTGGTCGTCAAAATAGCCCTTGCCGTCGTTCAGGTACAGGATGCTTGTGTCGTCGGCAAAGTGTGTCTTGAACAGGTCGAGGTTGCCGTCCAGGTTGCAATCGCCGATGCCCACTCCCATTCCGGCCTGTTCCATGCCGTCCTCGCTAAGGGCGGCGCCGCGCTCCAGGCCTTCTTCGCGGAAGGTCCCGTCGTGGTTATTTCGAAACAGGAAACTGGGTTTGGAATCGCAGGCGACATAGAGATCCGGCCAGCCGTCGTTGTCGAGGTCGGCTGCGACCGCGGTCATGGCATATCCGCGCGCGCCGGCCATGCCGCATCGGCGCGTGACGTCGGTGAAGGTCCCGTCGCCGTTGTTGTGGAACATCTGCACATATCCGGGCGGCAGCCCGCGGGGGCCGCAATTGACAGGCACCCCTTTCCAGGTGCATTCGGCATTCTCGCCAGGCTTGGGGAGTTTCTCGATGGTCGTGTCCAGGTAGGTGGCGACAAACAGGTCCAGGCGCCCGTCGCGGTCGTAGTCCACCCAGGTGCAGCCCGAGCCGTAGCGGACACCGGCCACGCTAAGCCCGGCCTCTCGCGTCACGTCTTTGAATGTGCCGTCGCCGTTGTTCCGGTACAGCACGTTCTGGCCGTAGTAGGTAATGAAGATGTCGTCGAAGCCGTCGTTATCGTAGTCGCCCACCGTGACGGCCGAGGCCCACCCGGTCCGCGTGAGCCCGGCCTTCGCGGTCACGTCGGTGAAGGTTCCGTCGCGATTGTTCTTGTAGAGCCGGTTGGTGGCGCCGTCGGGGACTTCCCCGGCACGAGTGCCGCAGAGGGCCAGAAGATCCATCCAGCCGTCGTTGTCGTAATCGATAAAGGCGACGCCACAACCGACGACTTCGAGGATGTAGTCCTTCTTGTCCAACCCGCCGTAAATGACCGGATGAACCAACCCGGCTTCTCTGGCCACGTCGGTGAAACGGGCGTTGAACGGGCGCCCCGAAGGTTTCCCCCGAGGCTGCGGCCGTACCCCTCGAGACGACACGCCCTGCCCCAGCAGCCTGGTAGCGCCGAGCCCGAGCGCGCCAAGACAACCGCGCCGTGTGATCAACGCTCCGGCTCCCGGGCGGT
>JADZCI010000073.1 GCA_020851655.1 Bryobacterales bacterium | reverse complement strand
TAAAGGACTGGCAACATGGCCAAAATTCGCGTATTACTAGCCGACGATCACACCTTGTTCCGGGAGGGCGTCAAGCACCTGCTGGGCACGGAGAGCGATATCGAGGTGGTGGGCGAAGCTTCCAACGGAGCCGAAGCGATTCACCGCGCCGAAGCACTCCGTCCCGACGTAACGCTGATGGACATTGGAATGCCCGGACTCCCGTCCTTTGAGGCGGCTCGGACGATCCGCAAAGCCAATCCCGCGACCAAAGTTATCTTCCTCACCATGTACGACGACGAAGACTACCTGCGCGACGGCATGGAGGCTGGCGGCAGCGGTTACGTCTTGAAGGATTCCGCCGCTTCGCAACTGGTGGGAGCCATCCGGGACGTAGCCCGCGGAGGCAGCTATCTGAGTCCCAAAATGCTGTCCCAGTTTGTCGAAGATTTCCGGAACCGGCTCAATTCGCCTACTCCGACGCCCCGGTTTTCAACCCTCACCCCGCGCGAAAAGGAAGTCCTCAAGCTGCTCGCCGAAGGCCAGTCGGTCAAGGAAGTCGCCTGCCTGCTCGACCTCAGCGTCAAGACCGTGGAGGCGCATAAGTTCAACCTCATGCGCAAGTTGGACATCCACAACAAAGCGCAGTTGGTGCAGTACGCGATCCAGAAAAAGATGATCCAGGTTCCCGTCTTCGCCTAATCATCGCAACGCCTGGTCCGTTCATGACCCGGGACTCGCGGGCAGCCACACGAATCCGCCCGCGAGTCAAGTACAGACCGCCCCCTTAATTCCGCCTGAAATACCGCTCAACCCGGCATCAGTCGAAGAAGTTGCGATCCTGTTCCGGCAGCCGCGCTTTAGCGGCGGCGATATTGAACGTGACGCCAAGCCCCGGCTTATCCCAGACATCGATAAAGCCTTTCTTGACGATCGGGTCAGGTAACCCCTCTACGATCTGGTACCACCAGTCGGGCTGGCCCACGGGATATTCAAAAGCGATATAGTTCTGCGGCATCGCCGCCGCCAGGTGGACATGGGCCGCCAGCCCGATGAGTCCGTCGAAGATTCCGTGCGGCGCCATCGAGATGCCGTGAAGATCGGCATACTCGGCGATCCATTTCATCTCTGCGATACCGCCCACGTCCTCTGGATCCGGCCCCACCACGTCGATGGCCTGCTTCTCGATCAGGTCCTTGAAATTCTGCCGCAGGTAGATCTGCTCGCCCGTGTGTATGGGAACGGAGGTGCTGGTCGTCAGGTCGCGGTACAACTCCGCGTTGGGATACGGCGTGTAGTCGCCGGTAAGCAGGTCTTCGAGCCACGTAATGTTGAGCGGCTCCATGGCGCGCGCAAACTTGATCGAGTCTTTCAGTGTCCAGCCGGGGCCGCAGTCAAGCGCCAGACCGGTCTCGTCGCCCAGCACTTTCTTCATGGCTTCCACGCAGGCGATGACATGGGCCAAGCCGCGCTCGGTCATCTGTCCGCGGTCGGCGTGCGGCGCCCCTTTGCGCGGTTCGTCGTACCAGGCATTCGGGATGGCGCGCATCATCGCGGGATTGTGAAACCCGACCGCCTGCTTGATGAGGGTGAAGCCTTCCTTGGCTTCCTTCATGCGGGCCATGTTCTCGGCATAATCGCGCGGCATGTGTGCGGTCATAGGGAAACGGACGCCGCCATTATAGATGCGCACGCGATCTCGAATCTTGCCGCCCAGGAGTTTATAAACCGGCACTCCGGCAGCCTGGCCAGCGATATCCCACAGGGCGATCTCGATGGCGCTGACCGCCGCGCCCCAGGGTTTGGAGGCGCCCATCCGGCGTATCTTCAGCATGACTCGCTCAACGTCGGTGGGATCTTCGCCAACGATGTAGTCCTTGTAGAACAGCACCATCGGCTTGAGATACGCCTTGGTGGACTCGGCTTGTCCATACCCTGAAATGCCCTGGTCGGTAACGATGCGCACGGTGGGATTGCGCCCGATGATGGCGCACCGCAGGTCGGTGATCTTGACCGGTCCCGCGCCCGCCCGCTTCTGAAGAAGCGGCAGCCGCCCTCGCACCGGATGCGCCAGCGGGGCGGCCGGCGCCGCGGCCGCCAGCGATCCGAGAAATCCTCTTCGAGTCCAGTTGGCCATAAGCTACTCCTACTCCCGTGCGCCTGGCGATGTTGCCTCGGCTCGGGGCCAGTATATTGCAACCACGCCTGCTCTGGCCGGAATCGGTGTCAGGGCCTCGGGAAGCTTCATCCAGCCGAATAAGACGCCAGGGCTTGCTCAGCGCTCCAGCCTTCGTGGATCAACCCCATCAGCGCGCGCACGATGCGTGGCGGGTTCGGGTGCTGATAGATGTTGCGCCCGTACACGAGGCCGCTGGCGCCCTGCCGCAAGTAGGCGTGAGCCTTGGCCAGGACGGTCTCGACATTCTCCTTGCCGCCCCCGCGGACCAGGACCGGACAGAGCGCCACTTCGATCACTTGCGCGTAATCTTCAACGCGGTCCGTTGGATCGGCCTTGATCAAGTCGGCGCCCAACTCGCGCGCCTGCCGCACCAGAGGCACAAGCTTGGCGGCGTCTCCGTCCACTTGAAAGCCGCCGTGTGTTTCGTTCACCTTCATCACCAGGGGTTCGATCATCAGCGGCATGCCGTACTGTTCACACAGCGGCCGTACCCTGCTGATATTGGCGATGGTTTGACGGTGCAAGTCCGGCTCGCCGGCAACCAGCAGCAAGTTGACGACAGCGCACGATGCGTCAAGCTGAACCGCGGGAAGGACCGGATCGCCTTCGCAGGCGAGGACGTCGAACAGAACGCTGTGGCGCTGGGCGTTGTACACGTTGCCGCAGTCCAGCCGCAGCACGAGAGCCGGTTTGCCGCGTCCCGGAATCCGCTGCAACACGTCCGCCTGCCCGTAGTTCATTTGGATCGCGTCAGGTCCCGCCGCCACCAAACCGGCAACGACGCCTTCCATATCCCGGAGTCCTTCCAGGAACCCGTGCTCATTGAAGACGCCATGATCGACGGCAACATCCAGACAACGATGCGACGTGCTCAGCAGCCGGTTCATCCGCACTTTGCGCGCATGATGCATAAGTCCCAAGACTACCCGACTCGGACGCTTCTCCGCCCGCGCGGGCGCACACCGAGACCGCTCTCGCTAACGGGATTTCCCGGCAACCTGCGGACCTCTTCCGATGGCCGTCAGCCGCCGCTCACTCCGAATGTAAATCGTCCCATCGAAGGCGGCGGGTGTGGCCATGACCAGGCCGTCCGCCGTGTTCCGGGCGACAACCGCATCCGGTCTCGCGGCGTCGACAAACGCGCAGTCCCCCTGCCGGTTGCAGAATAGTACGGATTCCCCATCCGTCACCGGCGACGCAAAGTACTCGCCATCCGGAAGGGAGGCCTCCCAAACGACCTTGCCGGTTATTGCGTCACGCGCACTCGCTATTCCGTCTTCGTTGACCATGAAAAGCATTCCGTTCACCAGGACTGGAGACGCGCAATCGGCGCCAGGTCCCTTGCTGAACCACTTCACCGGGTCCCGGCCCTTCTCCAAGGCATCGAGGTCAAGCCGCACCGCGCCGTTCTCGTCCGCCAGGAACAAGGCCCGGCCGCCGGAGACAATGCTGGACGTGTTGGGACCGACGCGGAGAGGCGCCTGTAGCCGGTACAGGAACAACTCGCGTCCGGTGCGCACGGACAGGCACGCCACCTCGTCCACGTCCCAGATCACGGCACAGGATTCGCCTTTGATGCGAACAATGACGGGCGTCCGGTTGTTTCCATCCACGTTCTTTGACGGCCTGCGGCTGTTCTTCCACAGCACCGCGCCGGTCGCGGCTTGGATGCCGGCGACGTAAGGCTGGGCCGGTCCGCCGCTCGATATCACCAGCACGCCGTCGTGCTCCACGGGCGACGCGCCGGCGCCAAACAGGCTCCGATACGGCAGGTCCTCGTTGTTCCACAGCACCCGCCCGGCGCTGTCAACGGCTACCAATCCGGCGTTGCCAAAGTAAGCAAAGACGGTATCGCCGGCCACGACCGGCGTCGGCGTAGCGGCGGAGTTGTAGAAATGCTGGGTAGAGCGCGGCGAGTCAAAGACTTCTCTAACCCACACCACTTCACCAGACCGCCTGTCGACGGCGACCACGGCGCGCACATCGGTCGCGCCGGTTGTCACCAGGCGTGCGCCCATCACGGTGAGAGGCATGGCCACCAGCAGCGGCCACACGGCCCACCGTGGTCCGGCATCCCGCATATCCCTCAACCTGCCCAGTTGAACAGTTGCGATGGCAATGAGGCCGGCCTCGGCCACCAGCGCCACCAGCGCATTGGCCAGAGTTCGCGAAGCCGCGCGCGGCGCCGGCACGCCCCACGCCAGCCAGAAAAGTGGAATCGCGAGCAGGGACGCCATGAGCAGCCAGTGGCGCCATCCACGCGGGTGCAGGAACCCGGCCGCGGCCACGCCCAAGCCAACCATCTGAAGCGACCCGGCCGCCGCCGCGCGGATTGGACTGTTCACCCAGCGCTCGCTGCCGGGCCACCAGACTGGCGCGAGGATCACCGCGAGCGAAGCCGCCAAGCCAACCGCCCACAACCGGCGGTCAAGCCGGGTGCGGCGCAACCAGGCGTACAAAGCGATGCCCGCGCACACCGCCTGCGCCAGCACGATCCAACGCCGCTTCCGCACCGCCAGGTCCGAGGTCCAGGACGACGTCAAGTAAACCCGGTCGCTGGTCAGCACCGGCGAAGACACGCCGCTGCCCGGAATCGGCGCCTTCCATTGCACGCCGCCCGGCGCCGACCAATTCAGTGAATGAAAGCGTGCGCCAGTCCTCCCTTGAGCTTCGCCTCCCCGAAAGCCCCGCCATGGATTTTCCTGGGCGTGGAGCACGCCGGAGCACCATGACAGGACACACCAAACCACCACTTGCCGGCAGCCGTTCATCAATTGGGCCTCCTGTAGCTCAGTAACTGAGCTGGCCCGCGATTGTACCCGGAGTGGTTTTCTAAGTCAATATAAGTATTTAGTTTTTCACTAAGTTATCCTTCTTCATGCGTCCGCGCGTGCGAATTTGACTCAATTCACTCTTTCTGGCGTGGCCCGTATGGAAAGTGACTCCTCTTAGTTGTTAACTAAAACGGGATTTTGCGCGTACGGGTCAGACCGGCCGTGCCGCGGGGCGGTGCGGGTTGGGGCAGCAGTCCTCGAGGCAGCCTTCGGCGAGCGGGTAGCCCGCGAGGCGCTCATCGATCAGTTCCCGGATCATCTGAATAAACCGTGGATGCGTGCCCACAGTGGCGGCACGCACCATGCGCAGGCCCGCCTCCTCGGCGACAGCGCGCGCTTGCGTGTCCAGATCGTACTTCACTTCCATGTGATCGGAGATAAAGCCGATGGGGGCAACCACCACGTCCGGCGAGCCTCCCGCCCGGGCGGTTTCTCTCAGCACATCGCGGATGTCAGGCTCAAGCCACGGCTGGTGCGGCGGACCACTGCGGCTCTGAAACACCAGCCGGTAGCCAACGCGCCCCAGTCCCTCACCGACGAGGCGCGCCGTTTCCTGTAACTGAGCAAGATACGGCGATGTCTCCGACATCGCCACCGGGATCGAATGCGCCGTGAACAGTAAGTGCGCATCCGGCGCGGCCTGGCTCAATGCCTCCCGCACGTGCTCCGTGAGTGGCCCGATGAAACCCGGATGATTGTAGAACTGGCGGAGTTTGTCGAACTCGGGCGCTTCCGGGCCAACCTCGCCCCGCGCCCGCTGGAGGTCCTCGCGATATTGCCGGCACCCTGAATAGGAGCTATAGGCCGAAGTGACAAACACCAGGGCCCGCCGCACCTGGTCCTTCGCCATTTGACGCACCGTGCCGGAAAGCAAGGGATGCCAGTTCCGGTTGCCCCAATACACCGGTAGCGCCGGACCGTGTGTGGCCAGTTCCTGGCTCAGGGCGGCGATGAGAGCGCGATTCTGATCGTTGATGGGGCTTCGTCCGCCGAAAAGGGTATAGTTCGCGGCTACTTCCAGCATCCGTTCGCGCGAGACGTTTCGCCCGCGCAGAACGTTCTCGAGAAAAGGCAGCACCTCTTCGGGGCTCTCCGGCCCGCCGAAAGACAAGACCAGTAAGGCGTCGTACGAACGTCCGTCCACACTTCTAGGATGCCGCAGCGGGAAGCGGGGTTATCGCCCAAGGTGATCGAAGACCCGTTTGGAATGCAAAAAAGCCCACCCCGCTTCCGTGGTGGGCTTCTCAAGAGTCGATGGACTGTAGTGGTTTAGTAGTCCATTTCCGGGCCGTGGCCGCCGGGGGCGGGGGCCGCCGGCTTCCTCTCGGGGATCTCGCAGACCATCGCTTCAGTCGTCAGCATCAGAGCTGCGATCGAAGAGGCGTTCTGGAGCGCGGTGCGGGTCACCTTGGTCGGGTCGATGACGCCGTTGGCGACCAAGTCCTGGTATTCGCCGGTGGCCGCGTTGAAGCCGTAGTTGACGTCCTTGCTGGAGTTCACCTTTTCGGTGATGATGGCGCCTTCATGGCCGGCGTTGCCGACGATCTGGCGCAGAGGCTCCTGGCAGGCGCGCTGGATGATGTTAATGCCGATCTGCTCGTCGCCGTCACCCTTCAAATTCTTCAGGGATCCGGACGCGCGAACCAGAGCGACACCGCCGCCGGGGACGATGCCTTCTTCCACCGCGGCGCGGGTGGCGTGCAGCGCATCCTCGACGCGGGCCTTCTTCTCCTTCATTTCGGTCTCGGTCGCCGCGCCGACCTTGATCACCGCAACGCCGCCGGCGAGCTTCGCCAGCCGCTCCTGGAGCTTCTCGCGATCATAGTCCGAGGTGGTCTCGTCGATCTGCGCGCGGAGTTGCTTAATGCGGCCCTCAATGGCCTTCTGCTGGCCGGCGCCGTCAACGATCGTGGTGTTGTCCTTGTCGATGGTCACGCGCTTGGCGCGGCCGAGGTCGTCCAGGCGGACGCCTTCCAGCTTGATGCCGGTTTCTTCCATGATGGCCTTGCCACCGGTCAGGATGCCGATGTCTTCGAGCATCGCCTTGCGGCGGTCGCCGAAGCCCGGCGCCTTCACCGCGGCGGCATTCAGCGTGCCGCGCAGTTTGTTGACGACCAGGGTGGCCAGCGCTTCGCCTTCGACTTCTTCGGCGATGATCAGCAGCGGCTTGCCGGAGCGGGCGATCTGCTCGAGAACGGGCAGAAGGTCCTTCATGTTGCTGATCTTCTTCTCGTGGATCAGGATGTAGGGATCTTCCAGAACGCACTCCATGCGGTCCGGATCGGTGATGAAGTAGGGGGACAGGTAGCCGCGGTCAAACTGCATGCCGTCCACCGTGTTCAGCTCGGTGTGCATGGTCTTGGACTCTTCCACGGTGATCACGCCGTCCTTGCCGACCTTCTTCATCGCTTCCGCAATGGTGTTGCCGATTTCGGTGTCACCGTTGGCCGAGATGGTGCCGACCTGGGCGATCATGTCGTCCTTCTGCACCTTCACGCTCATCTTCTGGACTTCGGTCACCACCGAGTCAACCGCCTTCTCGATGCCGCGCTTCAGCGCCATCGGGTTGGCGCCGGCCGCAACCGCCTTCACGCCCTCGCGGAAGATCGACTGCGCCAGGATGGTCGCCGTCGTGGTGCCGTCGCCCGCAACGTCCGAAGTCTTGGAGGCAACTTCGCGCACCATCTGGGCGCCCATGTTCTCCAGCGGATCCTTCAACTCGATCTCTTTGGCCACCGTGACGCCGTCCTTGGTGATCGTCGGGCCGCCGAACTTCTTTTCCAGAACCACGTTCCGGCCCTTCGGACCCAAGGTAACCTTCACGGCATCAGCTAACTGGTTCACACCGCGCAGAATCGCCTGGCGGGACGCTTCACTGTAAATAATCTGTTTCGCTGCCATTGGTGTTTCCTCTCCTTCTACTTCTTGTTGCCGTTCTCGAGTACGCCGAGAACCTCATCCTCGCGAAGGATCAGGTACTCATCACCATCGATCTTGATGTCGCTGCCCGAGTACTTGCCGAACAGGATGCGGTCACCCACCTTCACGTCGAGAGCCACAACTTTGCCGTCTTCGAGACGCTTGCCGCGGCCTGCCGCCACAACTTCGCCTTCCTGCGGCTTCTCTTTCGCCGTGTCAGGGATGATGATCCCGTTCTGTACTGTTTCGGATGCTTCCACCCGGCGGATTACCAGCCGGTCATAAAGCGGACGAATTTGCATGGTTTGTTAAAAACCTCCTTAGCCTCAAACAAAGAGTCGGGGGGATCTCTCGTCCCATCGGTCAAACCGGGAGGACGACGCTCTATTATTAGCACACTCGGCAGGGGAGTGACAATAGCAATTTGTAAAATACTGATAATGCTGTAGTTATTTCTTCAATTTGAAACCAGGCCAAGCGGTTGCGGAGCTATCAGTAAGGAAAGTTGAGTGCGGTACGCTAATGGACCGCGCCCCAGCTCAGTGCTATCCTGTGGCTGTATGTTCCGGCGGGCACGCTGGCTGATCCTGCTCGCTATCTCCATCATTATCGCGGGTTTGGTCGCAATCTTCCTTTCTCAAAAGGCCCTGCTCCGGACTCAGAAGCCCCCAAGGGCCGCGCCACTGCCCGCTAACATCTCAGCCACCGCGGAAGGCTGGACTTACACGAAGAGCGAAGGCGACAAAGTCATCTTCCGTGTCAAGGCCAAGACTTACCAACAGGTCAAAGAACCGTCCACCTTTCTGCTCGAAAACCTGGAGTTGGAGATCCACGACAAGAAGGATCAAAAAGTGGACGTGGTCAAGACCGGCCGCGCCACGTTCGACACAGCGGCCGGAACGATGTTTGCCGATGGGCAGGTCGAAATCACGATGGGCTTGCCCAAGGAAGGGCCGCCCACGGGGCGTCTCATTGGCATTCACTCTTCGCGCATGAGCTACGACAGCAAGACGATGCGCGTCACGACCGAAGAGAGAACGACGTTTCAGACCGACCAGGGCGACGGCGAGGCCGTCGGCGCCGACTATGACCCCGCCACGCGCGAACTACATCTGCACCGGGACGTAAAACTGCGCTGGCGTGGCCGGTCGAAACCCGTCCGGGAGATGGAAGTGGAAGCCGGAGAACTGGTGTACAAGGAACTTCTAAGCCAGGTGCTCCTGTTCCCCTGGGCGCGCCTGAAGCGCGACACGATGACCCTTGAAGGAAACGACTCCGTGGTCTTTCTCAAGGACGGCCTGATCGACCGTGTGGAGACCCGCAACGCCAGGGGAAGCGACCGGCAGCCAGGCAAGGACATGGAGTATGGCGCGGCTTTCCTCAAGATGGAATTCACGCCCAAGGGCGAGGTTCGCAAGATCGAAGCAATCGATCAGGCGAGGCTGTCCAACCTGACGCCTTCCGCGAGGACCACGGTCACCGGCAACCGGATCGATCTCGAGTTCGACGCCAGCGGCCAGGAAAGCACGCTGACGCGCGCGGTGTCGAACGGCAACTCCCGGGTTGAATCGAAACCGGTGGAACGCGCCGGAATCCCGGCACCGCCCACGCGCACTTTGACCAGCGAGGTCATCGAATTGACCATGCGGCCGGGGGGCAAGGAGATCGAAAAGGTGGTAACGCATGCTCCCGGCCAGATTGAATTCCTGCCCAACCGCCCCGGAGAGCGCAAGCGCCGGATGAATGGCGAGCGTTTGTACATTACCTACGGGCCAGACAACGCGATCGAATCGTTTCGCGCCGTAAGCGTCACCACACGCACTGAGACGCCGGCCAAAGAAAAGGGAAAGCCCGCCTCGGTCGCCGTCACGACGAGCCGGGACATGCAGGCGGATTTCGACCCCAGGACCGGCCAAATGACACGCATGGAGCAGTGGCCGGATTTCCGGTATCAGGAAGGCGCGCGCAAAGCGCAGGCCGAGCGCGCCACGCTGGATCAGACGCGCGACATCATCACGCTGAAGACGGGGGCCCGGATGTCGGATCAATCGGGTTCAACATCGGCGGACGAAATCGTCCTTGACCAATCGACCGGCGACTTCGCGGCTGTCGGGAATGTCGCTTCGGTGCGGTCGCCGGACAACAAGAACGCGGCCAAGGCGGAGGTGGACGGCAAAGCGGACAAGGACGGCCGTGCCGCGGCGAAGAAAGACTCGGGCCTGTTATCCGGCGACGAACCGCTGCAGGCACGGGCGCAGCACATGCTGTCCAGCAACCGCAACCGCAACATCCGGTACGAAGGCAAGGCGTTGCTCTGGCAGGGCGCGAGCCGTCTATCGGCCGACCAGGTGAATATTGACCGTGAGGCCGGAACGCTGGCGGCGGCGGGTTCGGTGGTGAGCGAGTTTCCCGACCAGCAGGCCGATGCGGCGCAGAAGAAGGCGGCGCCCGGCTTCACCGTCATCCGCGCCGCGGAAATGAACTACTCGGACAAGACGAAACTGGCCGTCTACCGGACCGGGGTCGTCATGGAACGTACCGGGTTGGAGGTCAAGGCAAACGAAATGCGCGCCTGGTTCCGCGAGGAGAAATCCGGGACCGGAACCCAGTCCAAGCTGGAGCGTATCTTCGCTGATGGCGCCGTTGACATCCTCAG
>JADZCI010000072.1 GCA_020851655.1 Bryobacterales bacterium | reverse complement strand
TGCCTTCAGCAGGTCGATCCTGGACTCCGAATCGTCGCCAATCAAACCTCGGCTCTTCTGGAACAGATCCATCTTGCGGCGGGCCTCTTCAAGCGCCTCATCGTCGATCATGGTGTAGCGGTCATCCATCGACGTGGTTTCGTGCCCCATGATGTCCCCGCCGGGTCTGTACGTCGATGCCGGCCTTGCGGTGGCGAAGATTGCCTGAGATGGCGACCGTCAGCCGACCGAAGCGTTCAGCGCGCTGCAATCGCATTACTTGTTCGGCGTGAAGTTCGGACGGCCCGGAAAGGGCAGGCCTGGTGTGCTACGCGCGGCGCAACTTTCAGGTGCCGGTGCCGCGGTGCGCCAGTTGGGAGGAGTTGAACCGGCACTTGCGGGAGCGCTGCCTCGAACGCCGGGCGAAACGCATCCGCGGCGAGAAAGAAAGCGCCGGCGAACGCTTCGTGCGCGATCAGGAGATGCTGCTGGCGTTGCCGCCCGCGCCGTTGCAGGGCTGGCAGTTGCCGGAGAAGTTCGGCGCACTGCGCCGTCAGATGGAAGCGCGGATGTCGAAGCGCGGCCGGCGCGAGTACGTGCAAGAGCTGCGCTTACTGGAAACATTTTGGCTCGCCGAGGTCACGGCCGCGGTGCGCCAGACGTTGGAGTTGCGAGCCATCTCCTTCGATGCCGTGAAGCACCGTCTCGCGGTCGTAACCTGTCAACGCGCTGATCGCGCGCACGCTCAGACCTTGGCGCTTCAGCTCTTCGATATCGTGCACGTCATTCCCCCGTAACAGATCACCGCACCTCCAGCGGGCGGAAGTCTGCATATACACCAGGAGGCTGGGGAATTTTCCGCCGGTCGGCCAGCCCGCTGTGGCCATCTTCCCGAAGCCGCTGCCGCCACCGGCGCATCGTCCGATCGCGGACTCCGATAATCTCTGCTGCTTCCCACCACTGGATCTTCTCTGCCATAGCCTTCAGCAGCACATCTTGCAGTTTCATCATCCGCTCCAGTTCCGCGGCCGGATATCGCTTTTGGCTTTCCAACCTCCAGCTTCACCATCTTCATCTGCCCGCTTATCTCACCGCTATTCGTTGTGTTACTATGATCCTCCTAGCGGCCTTTCGCCGCGGTCTGAGTGGGTGCGCCGTGGTAATTTGCTTCACGTCACAAGTCTCGGCATCCAAGCGGGAATCTTGGCGGATTTAGGTGTCATGACACCGAAGCTGGATCAATCCGATAGCGCACGCGGCCTGGGAATTGCCGCCGCTTCAACGGGGCATTGCACGAGGGTTTCGAAGACGGCGCATTAGCGGGGAGGAGCGAATATGGGCAATGCGTTGCACGCCCCGGGTCATCCGGCGGGCTCCGGCGGCAGGGCGCTTCCGGCGCCAAAATCGTCGGCCTTAGCGGAGCCGGTTCCCGAGATCTTTCCGTCCAGCGAGAACGTTCCGTTCCTTATTCGCCTGGCCGAGATCGTCATCGCTGCGACCGCACTTCTTTTGACACTCCCGGCCATGGCGGTAATCGCGCTGCTCATCCGCCGGGACACTCCCGGACCGATTCTGTTCCGGCAGCGAAGGCTCGGACTTAACGGCAAACCGTTTACCTTCCTGAAATTCCGGACGCACTACACGGACTCCCGCGAGCGTTTTCCAGAATGGTGCAACTACCAATTCCGCGAGGAGGAAGTCAGCCAGGTCCGTCTCCAGGTCGAAGACGACCCACGGGTCACCCCGCGAGGCCGTTGGCTGCGGCGGACCAGCCTGGACGAGCTTCCCAACTTCTGGCACGTCCTGACCGGCGAAATGGCGTTGGTAGGCCCGCGCCCTGAAATGGTCGAGATGCTTCCCTATTACAAAGGTGAAGCCCTGCTGAAATTCAGCGTACGTCCCGGCATCACCGGCTATGCCCAGGTCTTCGGCCGCGGAGACCTGAAGTTCCATGAGACCATCGCCTATGACCTTCGCTACGTGCGGGAGAAGTCCTTCCGGACAGATCTCATGGTGATCCTGCGAACAATCCGAATGATTGTAGCCGGCGTTGGCGCGTACTGAAGCGAGGAAAAGCCGCATGTCTCTTGCGCAGAAGTACCTGAAGAAGATCCCGCAATACACCAGAAGCGGGCGCCATTTCCGGTCCGTTCTACAGCATGGCACGCCGCGCAAATGGGCTAACCTCCTGCGCGTCGAGTACGAACGCAAAACTCGCGCCATCGACGTGAAGAGCCGCCCCTACATTCTGTTCCTCGACCCCTGCAATTACTGCGACCTCCGCTGCCCGCTCTGCCCGACAGGCATGAACGAACTCGGCCGGCCGCAGAAGATGCTTTCCCTTGAGCACTTCAAGAAGTATTTCGCTCCGCACGCGAGCTACCTGTTCGAAGTGATCCTCCACAATTGGGGAGAATCGCTGCTCAATAAGGACATCTTCAAAATGGTGGCGCATGCGCAGGGGAGCAATGTAGGCACTAATCTCAGCACCAATCTCGTCAATACCCGCCCGGAGCAGCTCCATGAGATTGTGGAGTCCGGCCTCGAGTACCTTATCATCTCCCTCGACGGCGTGGAGCAGGAAAGCTATAGCAAGTACCGCGTCCGTGGGAACTACGATCGGGTGGTGCATAACCTTCGCGAGCTGATCTCTATCCGCAACAGGAGCAAATCGAGGACGCCTGTCATCGAGTGGCAGTACATTGTGATGAAGCACAACGAACAGGATGTCGATGAAGCCGAGCGGCTATCGCGCGAAATTGGCGTGGACGTTATGCGCTTCATCCCCGTGGGACTTCCGTTTGAAGCGGAGGATCGCGCGCAGCTTGCGGCCGAGTGGTTCCCGGTCACTGTCGGCGGCCGCGTCGAAATCCAGAGCGAACAGCAGATCTTCGGCCAGGACGGCAGACCCGGGCCCTGTTATTACCTGTACCGCTCAATGACGGTGAACCCGGACGGCGGCGTGTCGCCCTGCTGCATTGTCTACAAGCAGGAGCGCGACTTTGCGAATCTCAACGACGGCCCTATCGACATCGGAGCCATCTGGAACAACGCCAAGTTCCGGTCAGGCAGGTCGCTGTTCAACGCGCACGATATATCCGGCCGCCCAAGGACCATCTGCGACGATTGCACGCTCTTTGCCTGGCATCCGGCCAAAGTGAAAACAAAAGCAGCCGTCGCGGGCAGCGAGCTTCTGAAAGTACTCAAATGACCCGGAGGTAAGCCAGCATCGATTGGCCGGGAAAAGATGTGTACCCTGCCGCGCCGGAGACCGCCTAACGTCGACGATGTCGTCAGCGGTCTGGTTGCCGCCATGGAAAAAGGGGCTCGGTTGCGGGACCGTCCAACTGGGTCCGGACCGTTGCGACTCGATCCGTACGATCGCTGAGACGCTGGTAGACATCTGCGGTAAAGACATCCCAATCGTGTACGACACCAGCAAGCCTGAGGGGGACAGAGGCCGATGTGCCAACTACTCCAAAGCGCGCCGTGTTCCCGGTTGGGAGCCGCGCGTCGCGCTGCGAGACGGCCTGGCCGGCCTCTATAGATGGGTCGAAGAGAAAGTGCGTGCTGCCGCCGCGGCGTCACGGAGCGAGTGAACAATCCGAAGCAGGCAACGTCTCCCCCGCGCCTCTATACAGCCGGATCAACTCGCGATCGGTCAACATCCCTTCCGATTTTCTGCCCATGAAGTAATAACCCGATGCGGCATCGAGCGTCCCCGGTGTTTCCAGAATCAAGTGGTCGAACACGCGCAGCCAAAACGAAGTCAATCGCGCGAAAGCCTTAACGGCCGCCCTCGCTCCGTTCGATCTTACGAAGCTGAGCAAAAAATATTGGTACGACCACGCGAGCGCCGTCCCGGGGCCTGAGGTCGCGCCACTCTCGATCTCGTCATAGCCTCTGAACAGCCTCCTGTGTCCCAGGTGCGTGTAGCGCGTGAAATCGTACGGCCCCCCATGCACCTGCTGGATGAACGGCGTTTCGGCATAAATCAATCCGCCCGGCTTCGTGACACGGTGAATCTCGGCCGTGCACCGGGGCGGGTCGGCCACGTGCTCCAGCACCGCTTGTACAACGGCGCCGTCGAAGCTGTGATCTGCAAACGGAAGGTCGTGCGCATCGCATACCATCTCCGTAAACGGCCCCATCCAGACGTCAGTGTTGATCAGCTCGATGCCTGCCTCCGCCGTGATAGCCTTCATCCCCCGGCCGGTCTCCCCGCATCCCACCACCAGCACCTTCGGCGAGGCATTTTGGGCTGTCAGCAGCTCCTTGAGCTTCCGGTAGTTCCTTTCCCCGACCCGGTTCACGCCCAACTCTGGGATGATTCGGGAGAAAAGCCGCTGCAGGCCTGGCTGCCGGTGGAATGTCGTCTGCTTCTGGCCTGTAAAGTCTGACACGGAAACGACGCTGCGCTCTTCGTTGATCAACACCGGAACGCCGTGTACCACCGGATAGACCGCGATGCACGACGCGGACCTGCACGCCACAGTATCCGGCGTTACTGAGAGCGGACTCCGGCACTTCGGGCAGCGAAGGGCATTCACGGCGAACTCGGAAATACGCAGCCCCTGGACCTTTTCCTTTACGGCGGCGGCTGCCATCTAAGCCTCCTTCCTTTCCTTGTTAAATAGCCAGCGGAGTTCCTCAGCCACTATGACGAACAGAGCCCTCGCCGTGAGTCCCCCGATAGCCACGGCATTGGCCGGTTCCCAGGCGCTGCGGATATGCCACTTACGGTAATACCGATACGCCCCTACATGAAAATCGATCGTGGACAGCAGGAGCCGCTTCGGACCCTTCCGCGTCCCCCCGCGGTGTTGATCATGCTGCAGCACCGAATCCGGCACGCAATGAATCTCAAACCCCGACGCCCAGATGGAGCGACACCAATCGACGTCGTTCCAGTAAAGAAAAAATCTCGCGTCCAAGGGTCCAGCCTTCTCTATAGCTTCCCGCCGCACCATGAATGCGCACGCCGATGCCGAATCGACCGGGAACGGACGGTCAAAGTCGGCTTCCCGGTATATCAGGTACTTTCGCGATAACCGGTTCCCGGGGAACAGCCTGGCCAGAATCGAGTACCTTCCGCAGATCGCCGACCACGGGCTAGGGAAGCTCTTGATCGTCCCCTGCACCGAACCGTCCGGGTTCAGCACCTTTGCGGCAACGGCGCCCACGTGCGGGTGCCGATCCAGGTACTCGATCAGCCTGTCGATGACGCCCGACCGCATCACCGTATCGCTGTTGAGCAGAAACAGGTACCGTCCGCCTGCAGCCTTCATGCCTTGATTGCAGCCTCCGGTATGTCCCAGGTTCACTTCGTTCGCGATACACTTCACGTCGGGAAATTCACGGCGCACCATCTCGGCGCTTCCGTCATTCGAAGCGTTATCGACGACGATTACTTCTACTCTGCTCCGCTGTTCCGACGTGAGGAGCGTACTCACTGTGCGCCTCAGCATGTCTGGCGTCTTGTAGTTGACGACCACCACCGAAGCGTCCG
The DNA here is from genome assembly GCA_020851655.1 of Bryobacterales bacterium. GTDB lineage: Bacteria > Acidobacteriota > Terriglobia > Bryobacterales > Bryobacteraceae > JADZCI01. The sequence continues at coordinate 70,353 of JADZCI010000072.1, read as the reverse complement.
CCGTGTACTCAGGTAGAATCCACCCCGCGGCAGGACCGGCTGTCTCGGCTCGAGCTGTCTTGACCGTAACAGTCCGCATATTGGCGAATCCTTACGCAGCAGCGGTACTTTGAACGGCTTCTGCCGGCCGCTTCCTGACCAGTGCAATCCAGAACGGGCATGCCCACCAGCCGTATACGAAATGGGGGAGTTCTCCGAAAAGCCAGTCCACCACCGGCAGCAGCGGACGCGCCGGCGAGTGCCGCAGCCTCGTCCATGAGAAGAAGCCGCGTAGCGGCAGCGGCTTCGCCCACTCCACTTTGCCAGTTTCCGCACAAAGCTTGCGAATGTCGCTGAAGTTTAAAAGAAACGGCTCCCAGGGAGAGTGTATCCGGACGAAGCCGTGGTCCTGCACGTGGCCGAAGTCGAAAGGAATGTTGCGCGTCAGGCCGCTCAGCAGCACATGCCCGCCGGGTTTCGTCACCCGCAGCAACGAATGCATCGCCCGCCTGCGCTCCTCCGCATAGTCCGGAGTCACCTGATCCGTATCACCCACTACGCCAATATGCTCGATCGTATTCAGCGACAGCACGAAATCGAAACACTCGTCAGGGAACGGCATCTTCCGGATGTCCGCCCGAGCCAACCGGTTAAGACTTGTTCTGCGCTCCCAGCAGTCGACGCGGTTTCCGATGTCGATCCCCCATCCCTCGTAGCCTCCGCCGTTCAACAGGTCCACCTCGGATGCCATGCCGCAACCGGCCGAGAGCACTGTCGTCGAGCCCGGACGGTAACCGAGCTTTTCGAGCAGCGGAAGCACATAGCGCTTCGCCAGCCCTAGCTCGTATTCCTCCTCACGTGGAGCTTCGATCGCCAGCCACGCCTTCCGCACCTCAGGATTGCGCGTCCAATGATCGTCAAACGACGCTTCCGGTGCAAAGTCCGTACAACCCGAAGCGTTGCGGCGAAACCGCGACCCGCAATAAAGACACTCCGTCTCTGTTGCCGTCTGCTCCACCTGCCCGAGGCACGCCGGACACACGAATGACACTCTGTTAATCATGCTCTTGCCCCCGCCCACTGGAAATAGGTGAGACCAAATCGTCCTCGCTCCCCTTCGCGCCGTCCTCACAGCCGCGGTCGCCCAGCCAGTCCTCCCCCCATTTAGAGAGGCGTCGACTGCATCACCTTCTTCGCGGCCGCGCTCTTCGGTACCTGGTGAAACTTCCTCCACTCTGCCCAAGCCGACTTCGGCTTCAGGTCGCTATCGTGGAAACCCGCGTTGACCCAGACATGCTTCTCCTCACCGGCTGAGATCTTGTTCAGCAACCTCTCATAATCCACCGGGACGAACCAAATCAGAAACCGGTAGTCGTGCTTGTTCGCGAACTCGATTATGTCCTTCGTGAACTGAAGCTGCGTCGCGATGCTCCCGGTAGCAGTCAGGTTCGTGCCCGGCAGATGAATGTTTTTCGTCGTATATCCTGTCTCGCAGACTGCTATCGGCTTCGCCGTATACGTTCGTAGCCACTCGAGCGGTTTCCTCCATTGGTCCGGCGGCGTACCCAATGGAGGCGCGCCCAGCGCCACTCCGAAATTCGACCCGTAAGGATAGAAGCTGATGCCGATGTAATCGCTCGCCTCTACGGCGGGTTTGACCAGATTAGCCACCGCGGGGTGCATCAGCGACTGCAGAACCAGCTCGATGCCAATCTGGAGGGCCGGAAACTCACTCTTCAGCACACTGTACGCGTATAGATACAGCGCCTGGTATTGAGGCCATAGGGCCGGAGCAACCAGGGCCATTTCAGAAATCTCAATCCCGATGTTCAAGTAAATCGGTTTGAAACGCCGGATCACCCTGCGCAGGTAGTTTACGTACGCCGTCTTCACGACTGTTGCATCGTAGCGTGCCGTGGCGATCGTGTGCGGCAGCGGCTTCGGCTCTCCCTCGGCGTCGCCGCATTGCTCCGCCTTGTTGCGCCTGTCCATCGACGTCGGCGTTACCGCGACGTAGACGGCGTGCGTGTCGGGAATCTGCGCCGCGATGCCGTCCCAATCCCGTTCGAGCCATTGAGGGAAAGGCGCGTTGGCCAGCGCCTGAGCCCACGGAAGGCAACGGTCCATATGGATCGCATACAGATCGGAGTTCGGCAGGATAATCTGGTGCGTTTTCGTAACCGCTTCCGCCGTAAGGTCATACGGAAAAGCGGTGAAACCCAGCAGTGTGTTGCGCATTGTCTAAGCCCGAGTGACTGAGGAGCCGCTTTGCATGCCCATTCTGTGCGTTGTGTTAGTTTACCCCAGCCGGTCCGACGTAACAAGAACAATCTACGGCTGGAAGCTACCGGGAACGGTGACGCGGTCTCCTTTTTTGTACGTCACTGGCGGACATGGGTCGGGGCGGTTCGATCCCGGGCCAAGATTTCAGTTGTGATCCCGCGAATGGTGTGACTCCACGAACCAAATCGCCGCCTATGGCTCTCTTGCTGCTCATTGCCTGCTCATTGCCTTGCGCGCTCTGCCGTCGTATGAGCAAACCCATCAGTTGAGCGATTCGCCGGCCGGGAACACCTGAAACAGGGTGCACATCCACCGGGTCTCCGCTGGAAAGCGATCGTCGGTGCGACACGCGTGAGACATCTTCCTTTCCGAACCCACGCGCGACCATGTGCCGCGCCTCCGCCGGCGTTCCTATACACCCCAACCGGAAAACTCTGGGTGCTTCGTAGCGGCACGGACCAGCCGGTGGGCGATCGGGATTGGGGGGAGCCTCGCGACTCCTCCCTCTCACACCACCGGACATGCGGGTCCGTATCCGGCGGTTCCGTGGCTTGAGCCCGTGAGCGCCGGAGGGTCGCTCACGTGTCCCGGCGGCGGTTTCGCCGCTTTGGCGGGCGCATGACCGCCGTGAGTTTCGCAGACCACTGCTCACGATCACGGTTCGGACTTTCACCACTTGCGCGGCTAATATGCCCTCTACTGACTTCTGCTACGAGATCAAAGCACCACGCGATGCCTTCAGTCACGAATCCCCGACACGCAGCAGATCGCCCGAGGTAAGCTCGACCGCCTTGCGCAGGCAACCGCCGGATTTTGCTTCTTTCAGACCTCGCCTCACGACGACGCCCTTGCGCGATCACTTCACCTCCATCCGGTGGACGCCTTCATGTACGTCCAGCGGCAGTAACTAACATCCCGAGGAGCCGGCGGCCGCATGAGCGCGAAACCAGCGCACATAATTCGTGACTCCTTCCTCCAACCGCACTTGGGCGCGCCACCCGGTGTGGTGTGCCCGAGCGCAATCAGCGATCAGTTGCGCAGGGTCACCCGGCCTTGCGACGCCGGAAAACAAAGGATCATCCGGTTCACCGAAGCAGCGAAACAACTCCGTTAAGACCGAGCGGATGCTTACCCCTTCACCGGTGCCGCCGTTGACCACCGGGCACTGATCCGAGGCTTGTTCCGCTATTTTCAACAGCAACTCTACCGCGTCGGACACGTAAAGGAAGTCCCTGACTTCGGAGCCGTCGCCACTGAATTCGTGCCGCTTCTGCTGGATTTTCCAGCTCGCGTCCCACAGCAGTTGTTTGCGTAATTCCGGCCCGTAAACCGAAAAGAACCGAACAGCCGCGACAGCCAGTCCGAACGACGAAGCATACGATCTGCACAGATCCTCCGCAATTTTCTTATGCACGCCGTAAGGCGAGATCGGATTAACTGGTTCCGTCTCGCACAGGCGTCGTCCGCCCGCCGCTCCATAAACCGCGGCGCTCGAAAGCAGCACCACGCGGCAATCCGGCACGTGTAGCCGGACGAACTCGAGCACCGCGATTGTGCTCGTGACGCTACGCTGATAGTCCTGAAAGGGATGCTGCATCGAGAAGCCGACCGAGCCGCTGCCGGCGCAGTGAAAAATCACGGCTGGCTGCTCCGCGTACGTTAGCATCGCGTTCAAATCAACATCCGCGTGCCGCCAGTCGCATAGGCCCCAGCCCGCCCATTCCTCGCGCCCCCAACTGCCGTGCCCAATACCGATGACCCGGTAGCCGGCCGCCGCCAGCCGGCGCGCCAGATGCCTTCCGATGAATCCATACGCTCCGGTAACTACCGCTGTCTGCATGCAACCACCATCTCTTCGGCGGCCAACCTCCGGGCCGCCCGGACATTATCGGGTTTTCAGCATTGACTGTCGATAGGCGGCGGCGATTTCCGACATCATGCGTGCTACCGTGAAGCACTGACGTACGCGTTCGCGTGCCCGCATTCCCATCTCCAGGCGCAGTTGCTTATTCTTCGCGAGTGCCGCTAGCGCGTCTCCCAAAGCAGAGGCATCGCCAGGCGGCACCAACAAACCTGTTAGGTCCGGCGCAATTGACTCGCAAGTCCCACCGGCGTCGCTCGCCACAACCGGCAATCCCGCGGCCTGCGCCTCCAGCACTGAGGTCGGCAGCCCTTCATCCAGCAGGCTCGGCAGAGCGAAGATATCCATCGAGGCGAGTGCGCCCGGCAAGTCCTCGTAGTAGCCCGCGAGAACCACACGGCCGGCAATACCCAGATCCTTCGCACGCCGCTCGATCTGCTCGCGCATATAACCTCTGCCGACGATCAGCAATCGCAACTCGGGTAAGTCTTTCGCCAGCCGCCGCACGGCATCGAGTAGCACGATATGACCCTTCTCCCCTGAAAGACGACTTACGGTTCCAACGACGATGGAATCCTCCGGCAGTCGAAAATGCCGTCGAACCTCGTTCCTACGCGACCCTTGGTCGAACTTGTCCGCTTCGATGCCGGTGTAAACGACGCAGATCCGTTGCGCTGCCGTTCGGCCCGTTAACAGCTTTCGTTTCATCGTGTGCGACACCGTGTATACCACGTCGAACCTGGGCAATGCCAGGTTCAGATCGATCCAGTAATAGAGCAGTAGCTTCCGGCGCGACCAGCCGTCGAACCATCCCGCTCCCGAAACAACCTGTACGTTGGACTTCGGTTCGAACCAGCCGTAAGCGCTCGCCACACGCGCGCACGGTTGCCGCGTGTTGGTGTAAGCAACGATCAGATTCGACAAGTTGTCGTGGGTGTGAATGATCCTGATGTCGTACTTGGCAGCCAGGCCCGCAACCGCGCGCCGGGCACTCAACCAACTTGGCGGACCGTTCCAGGGGACCCGCTCCGGCAACACTTCATGACCTTCGCGCCGGAGGATCTCAAAAAACTCTTCATCCACGGGATTCGAGGGTGCGTAGCCGGCCACCATCATCCGAAAGCCCTTTTCACTCAGGTTCCGAAGCAACAATCGCATTAGCGTGTGCGTTCCGCCAATGCCCCAAGTCCGGACCATGTAGAGAACGTTCACGGGCATGTGGTGAGCAGAGCGAAATCCAGCCAATGCTGTCGAGGATAACACTCCACATGCGCGTTTACATAGCGTAAGATGGATACCTCAACAGAGCGCATATGAGTTTTGAGCCCCAGATCGCAAATCCGCCATCCACTATCTGGGACGAATTCCGGGAAGCGCTGAAGGCAAATCGCCTTGTCATTCTCTGTACGTTCCTTTGCACCGTTATCGCGGTCATCGGGGCCCTGCAGTTCAGCACCGACATATATGAGGCCAACGCGCGAATACTCGTTAAGATCGGTCGTGAGAACACCGAGGTGCCCGCTTCCGTCGATAAAGGGGGAGTAGTCTCCACGGGCGTCCGGAAAGAAGAAATCAACTCGAACGTGCTCCTCCTCAACTCGCGCGAACTGATCGAGCAGACTCTTGACGAAATCGGACTTGACGCCTTCCGCGTGGAGCCCCCACCGCCCCGGACGTTCGTCCAACGCGTGAAGCATCGAATCCGCAACGGCCTCCGGTTCGTCAGCGAACGGGTTCAGAACGCGTTGATTGCCCTCAAGATCATCCCGGAGCTGACGTTCCGTGAGAAGATTCTGCTCGCCCTTGAACATGCGCTCACCGCTGAACGGGAACGCGACTCTGATGTTATCCTGGTGACCCTCCGCCTGCCCCGCCCCGAAGTAGCCGTCCGGTTCCTCGACCGGCTGCTGGTACGCTTCCACGACCGCCATATCGAAGTACACAAAGATGCCGCGACCAGTCAGTTCTTCCATCGCCAGTCGGAATCATACAAATCGAAACTGGACAGCTTCGAGCAGGCAAAGCAACAGATCCGTCGGGAGTACGCGCTGACTTCGATTAATGAGGAGCGCGCCAAACTTCTAACCCGGCTGCACGCCCTGCACGCAGAAAATGAGCAGGACGTACGCGAGCGTGCGCTCTTTCCCAAATCTCTCGACGAGGGGAAAGTCGCCGAAGCACGGGGCGAAGCGGTCGCCTCCAATCCGTCCATCAACTTGCTCCGGGATCGCATTACTCAACTCCGCATGAACCGTGTCGAGATGTATGGCATTTATCCCTCCAGATCACCGCAGATCGCCAACGCGAACGAGGAGATCGACACCCTCGAGGTCGTCCTCTTTCGAGCTCTCGACCGCCGCATCGCTGAACGGCAGAAGCAGATCGATGACATTCAGGCGCGTCTCACCGCCATCAACGCGGGCGAAGACAAGCTGTTCGAAATCGAGCGCGAACGTGAGCTCGCCGGCCAGAACTACGCGTCTTACATCAAGCGCTGGGAGGAAGCCCGCGTCTCGGAAGAGATGGATCGGCGCCGCGTCGCCAACATCGCTATTCTCTCGGCTCCCCAGATGCCGATTAGGCCTGTGGCGCCGCGCAAGCTTCTGATCGCCGTCATGTCGATTCCCGCCGGCCTGATACTCGGCATCGGGCTCGCACTGTTCTTCGAGCACACCAACGACAGGATTCGCCGTCCCCGCGATCTCGCTCGCCTCTCCGATGTCCCGCTGCTCGGTAGTTTTAAGCTCAGCGCCGCCGGCGTCCGCTTCAGCCGTAAGCCGTCCGGTTCAAAAGCGCTCACCCGCGGTGCGTGAACCGGCAATCGCGCATCACAGCGGCTTTGTTTCAGCTTGACGCAGTTGCCCTCGCAGCCAGGACCCCCTCGTAAACGTCCAGCGTCTGCTCGGCCATCCTGCGATTTGAAAACAAGGCAGCTCGCCGCAACGCCTTCTCCGATAGCCGGCGCCGCAACTCCTCCGAAGCAAGCACCGCGCACATCGCATCGGCAAGCGCGGCCGTATCGTACGGATTAACTGTCAACCCGGCGTCGCCCACTACCTCCGGTAGCGATGTCGCGTTGGAAGCCACCACCGGTGTGCCACAAGCCATTGCCTCCAGCGGAGGAATCCCGAAGCCTTCCGACAAGGAGGGAAACACAAACAACTCAGCCGCTGCAAACAGGAGGTGCAAGTCCTCCGCCGATACTTCTCCCACGTGCTGAACGCGCTCCGTCAACCCCAGCTTGGCAATCTCGGCGAAGATGTCGTCGGAGAGATACGTTCTCTTACCGACGAGCAGCAGCTTGTGCGGCATCCCGCGCTCCGTTACGGTCTTGAACGCTTGCACGAGCCGCACCAGATTCTTCCGCGCCTGGATTTTGCCTACGTACAGCGCGAAAGGACAGTCCGCGGCGAACTTCCTCTTGATTCCCTCGAGATGTTTCGGATCCCGTACGGGCCGGTAGATCTGGTTCACCCCGTGATAAATCACGACGACCTTTTCCTCCGGTAAACCATAATGCTCCAGAAGCATTCGCCTGGCGAACTGCGACACAGTGATGATCTTCAGCGCCCGTTTCGACGACCACCGGCACATCGTCGACAGCCTCCAACGCAAGAAAGGAGGGAACACCTCCGGATTCGTGATCCACGCCAGGTCGTTGATCGTCTGTACGTAATTTACCGGGCACATCGGAGGCGCGAGGCTCTGAACATGCAGGAGATCGACTGGCCGCCTGTATAGCTCGATCGGCAGACCGACCGGTACCTCAAGCCAGCGCGACGACGGCCACATTGGCCGCAGTTCGATCTCTTGCGAGCATACCCGGCGCCGGAATCGTTCCGCCGCTTCCGGGTAGTAGACGGTAAAGTGTTTCCGGCCGCCATTCAACTCCTCGAAATGACGGATCAACTCGCACCAATACGTTGCCACTCCGCCATTCGGGTCGGTATCAAGCCAGAGAGGATGCAGTCCGATTTTGAATTTCTTCAACTTCGCCTCCACCCGGAACCCAGCGCGACTCCATCAACTCCCTGTACATCGCGCCGGAGATTCCCGCTAAAAGCCACCAACCCTTCAGCGGGAAATGAAATACGTCCACCTGCACGCCGAAAAGGTAAACCGTCAACAACGAAATCTGACAGGCCACCAGGAACCAATATCGCTCCGAAGGGCCCTCGCGAACTCGCACCATCTTTCCCGCGCGATGTGCGTACAGCAGCACAACCGTGAGGAAAGCAACGAAGAAACACCAGCCGGCGATACCCACATCCACCATCGTTTGCAGGTACTCGTTGTGGCACATGATTGCGTCCGTATCCACCTCGCTTGAGCGCAGATACTTCGGCAGTATGTGCCAGTTGGCTCCGCCCACGCCCGTCATCCAATGCTCGCCGATCAGCGCCACGGCACCTTGCCACAGGTAGAAACGGCCGCGTAAATTGTAGGATTTCGACGGAGAATAATTCGATAAGTCGAGCGCCCGCTGGTAGACCGGCGCTGGCAGCAGGGCCAGCGCAATAAGCAGCGCCGCTACTCCGAGCCCGATCCTCGCCGGCGTCAGTTCCAGTAGCTTTCTGCCGATGCAAAGCAGGATCGCGACGGCGCCGAACAGCATCACCGCCCGCGTGTTCGTCAATAGCAGGTTGTAAATGACCACGAGAAGACACCCCAGCGCCGTCACCCGGATGGGCAAGGTCCGCCCCGTTTTGGAGAAAAACAGGAAGAACGGCGCCGTCATCAGCAGGTTGATTCCGTAGACAGCCGCGTTCGAGGTAGTCCCCGTTGCACGCCGCACCGATCCGAGTTCCGCCTCCTCCACCGAGTCCCAGGTCGTGACGAACCTTTTGTCCACGCTTCCGATTTCTTCCGGCGCCATTGCCTGGCCGAAGTGCCAGTCGTAGAGCTGATAGAAGCCGATGATGACCGTTGCCACCAGCCAGCACACCACTGCCAATTTCGCCAGCCGCCAATCCCGCACGATGTTGATGATCAGAAACAGGAACAGTGTATTCCCGAGAACGGTTGTGAACTGTGTCCGGGCGGCCGCCGGATCGATCGCGTAGAACAACGTGGCGAAAACGGCCAGGACGTAGCCGCCGTAAAGCAGAAGTGGCGCGTCGAGCCGAAGCCGGATTTTTCGTAGAGCCGCATGAAGAAGGTAGCTGGCTAACGCCGCGAGTCCGACGATGCGCATCAGCGACACCATCGGCATCGTCGAATCGTCCGCAAAACGGCCCAATCTCTCAATCGGGATCACGAACGCAGACAACAAAAAAGCCCATTCGGCCTGAAGCAGTAGCGCCGTGCCGGCCGCCAAGCCAATAATCGCAGCCAAGGCGAGCAGGGGTGAAAGCAACGACGAGCCCACCGCGTACGCGATTCCGCCGGTCAAGCCCATTCCCGCGGGCAACAGGACACGTCGTACGAAATTCACGAAACGTGTCCGGCGCCCCGGCGGGGCGTCAAGCGTGACCACGACATTCTAAACCGGCCGCATTCCGCGAGCGGCTGTATAGCCCAGGCACTCTTCCGTCCTTTGCCGCACCTCTCGCCGTGACAACTCGATTTCATGTGTGAACAGAGTCAGGTAGCCGCTATCCCAAGCGGTATAGCCGAGTTCCTCCTCGATGTCAGCACGGCAAACTGCCGGAGGCGCCGCGAGGTTTTCTATCCTGTATTGCGATTGACGCAGCCGCAGCCCACCATATTCGAACATGCCCTCGGTGCGCAACCGGTCCCGAGCCGCCGCCGGCAGCCGGTAGGCAATAGCCTGCTTGTCCGTCAACAGGAGCGTGCTGACGCCCCGTTTCCGCAAGTAGGGCGCTATCTCGTAAGCCTCTGAAAAAAAATGCAGGCGAACCCAATCGCAGGTTTTTCCCGGTCCCGCAATCCGCTCTATCTCGCTATAGAGACGGTCGAAAGTGCGCTCCTGTTCCTCGGGCGCCTGCGTGTATGGCGGCACATCGTAGTTCAGTGCATGAGGTCCGAACCGAAGCCATGTCGCCCCTTGGAATTCCTCCCGATACGACTTGGGAATCTCGGACAAACTGCGCTTCTTGCCGCCGACATTTCCTTCCAGAAATAGGTACGCATCGCAATTCATTCCGTACCGGTGGTGCATTTCCTTGAGGAAACGGAAAAAAGGATGATCGAAGGCGCGCATTTCCCAATCGGACATTTGGATCAGCGCCTCGAACACGTCGTCTACCGAGAAGTGATAAATCGGGCACACTTTTCCCCGTTCGCGATGCTGGTGATATACGCCCGGCGCATAGGCGGATGCGCCGGCGGAGTATCGGTGATGACCATTCCACGCCGACCGCTGCCACGCGGGGCGAAAGATTCCCAGTTCAGCCGACCCTGCCATCTTCCTACCTCCCCAGAGAAGGCGATGACCAATTGATCTAAACGCAGCCTTTAAGCCCCAAAAGGGATCAACTGAGTCGTAATTATATATCAGCGCAGCGTCAAAGAACGAATAAAAATTAATAAAAATATCAATCGCGCCGGCACGATTCGCAATTTTGTACTATTGACGCGTTTTCTGATGTGTGTCGTTGGAAGTGGTGTACAATCGTCCCTGCGGTTATTTGCGCAACTTCATAGAACCATGAACAGGTGGGTTTTGCCCTTGGCAGGACCGTGCGGGCGTACTGCCTATATTCTTGCCGTCGCGCTCGCGGGACTCTGCTGTCTGGGCCAGGAACAGAGTGCGCCCTATCGTTTTAAACCCGGAGATGAGTTCCAGGTTCGTGTCCTCAACGTTCCCGACCTTAACGCCGCTGTTAGGGTCCTCCCCGACGGAACCATCTCGCTCGTACTGCTCGGTGAGATCAAAGCGGCGGGGCTTACTCTCCCCGAACTCCGTACTTTAATCACCGAGGGGTATTCCAAACACTACCGCGATCCCCGCGTCGGCGTAATAGTGACGGATTTGGCCGACTTGAATGTCTATGTCAGCGGCCAAGTGGGTAAGGCGGGCAAGATAGCGCTTACTCCGAACCTGACGGCGATGCAGGCGGTCGCTGAAGCCGGCGGTCTGTTGAAGAACGCGAAGGCCGACGATGCAGTTATCTTCAGGCGGCTCGAGAACGGCGAGTCTCAAACTATTCGCATCGATCTGAACCGCATCACGGAAGAAGGACAGAAGTCGGACGTGGTCCTTCAAGCCTCCGACGTAATCTTCGTCCCTAAATCCGAGATCGACGTCTATGTCACCGGCGAGGTCATTCACCCTGGATTGGTGCCCCTAGCGGGCCACCTATCCGCCATGAGCGCTATCGCGCACGCCGGCGGCGTCACTCCGCGGGCAAATCCGAAGACAGCGTTCATTCTCCGCGATGACGGAGACAAAGGGGTTCGGGTGATCCCCTTCAACTTCGCCGCAGCCCTACGCGGCGGGTCCGACGCGCAGTTAAGGCCCTTCGACGTTGTCGTTGTCCCCGAGTCCGGCATCGCTAAGGTCAACAAAGCAATTGAACAGTATGTGCGCCAACTACTCCCTGCCGACCTCTCCGCCGGATTTACCTACATTCTTGGTGGTTCTGTATTGCGGTAGCCTTCCGGCCGGCTATCGCAGCAGTTCGCCGGCGGCCATCACACGGGTCCCATATTCTTCGACCATCAGGCGGTTCGCTGTCAAGAGCGCTACCGTCTCTTCGAAATTCATCACGTCCTGATGAGAGCTATACTCGGTTCTCAGCACGCCCATGCCGTTAGATTCCGTCACCAGTTCGGGCAGCAGCGGCTTGATGATGTAGTAATCGGGCGTCGTCGCCGTCCTGTAGGCTTCGTCTTCGGCCACTAAGACCTCGTGAACCTTTTCACCCGGCCGTATGCCCGTTTCGCGTAGCTCGATGTTACGTCCCGCAATCATCGCCCTGGCAATATTCGTAATCTGCGAGGACCGGATTCTCGGCACGAAGATGTCGCCGCGAACTCCGCGAGCGTAGCCGTCAAAGATCGTCTGCACCGCCTGGTTCAGCGACAGCAGGAAGCGTGTCATGCCGAGGCTGGTGATCGTCACTGGCCCGCCTGCGCGGATCTGCGACTGAAACAGCGGGATCACCGACCCCCTTGAGGCCAACACGTTGCCGTAGCGGACACAGATAAACCGTGTATTCGGGCAACGCAGGTTTGCCTGCACGAAAATCCGTTCTTGAATCGCCTTTGACATCCCCATCACGTTCACGGGCTTACAGGCTTTGTCCGTCGAAACACCGACCACCGTCTCCACCGGCAGTTGTAGCGTCTCGATTGCTCGAACGATGTTCTCCGCGCCCACGATATTCGTCTGCACGGCTTCGTACGGAAAATACTCGCAGTTCGGCACCTGCTTCAACGCCGCCGCGTTCATCACGATTTCCGCTTGACGCATGGCGCTTGCGATCGAGCTGAAGTTCCTTACGTCGCCGATACGGAATTCAAGGATCTCCTCGCTATCGGCATATTTTATTTCCTCCGTCGCCTCCTGAAGGCGGCGGAACTCCAGCCGCATCTCATGCTGTTTGGCCTCGTCGCGGCTAAAGATGGTGATCTTCTTCGGCAAGTGGTCGTGGTTTTTCAGAATGTTCCTGGTCAACACCTTGCCCAACGACCCCGTTCCACCCGTGATGAGAATGCGCTTGCCCTTGAAAAGACGTGTCATGCGTCAACCCCTTCCCCATTAGTTCGCGGATCATTTCAACCCAACTCGGAACGACGAGGCCCGTCGCTTTCCCAAAAGCGCGGCCGTCAAGACTTCGATCGCAATGGAAATTCTCAAAGCGGAGGATCTCTACATCCCATCCCGCCGCGGCGGCGACGCTCCGGAGTAGGTCGTACTTAGTCACGGGCGCCGACGCAACATGATACAAGCCGGTAAGTTCCGGCGTGTTTTCTGCTATTTCTGCAATAATTCTTGCCAAAGCATAAGTCGTCAGGCCCGAGAAGATCGCATTCACGTAGCCTCGGACTGGAGATGTACGGTTATTCACAAACCAGGCGAGCAAACCCGTTTGACCGTGTAACTGGGGCCCAATTATGGATGTCCGCAGCGTAAGGTGCGGCATTCGGGTTACCTCGCCGAGCAGCTTGCTGCGGCCGTATAGGTCCGTCGCATCAGGTACACTGTCTTCGCTGTATCCCCCCTGTGTGCCCGAAAACACGCAATCTGTGCTGATCTGGATGAGCTTCGCCCCCACTCTGTCGCACTCCACTGCGATCTCGTGCGGCAGCAGCGAGTTAATTCGGATCGTCTGAACGGCGTCCTGAGCTTCCGGCTTCTGCTTCACGACGCCAATGCAGTTAACCACCGCGGCCGGCCGGCAATCTTCAACGGCCTTGCGTAATCGGTCGATATTACCTCCGTCGCAGTGTGCATAGCACCGGCCAGGAGGGAGGAAGCTTTCGAGCCCGCTCGGAAATTCCCCACGGCATGTCCCGAACACCTCAAAGCGTTCGGCGAGCACCGCGCACGCAACATGGCCCAGCATGCCGGTGGAACCCGTCACAAGCACCCTCATATTCGCCACCCGGCGCGAGTTGACGCATCCCCGGCGGGCAGGTGACGCTGATGGTCAGGCGCGGCTCTCGACAACCGCCATGCGCACGCCTGCACGACCGCGCTCCTTACCGTCTGAGAAATGCAGGACACCGCTGCCGCGCCCACGGCTCCGTGCTCCCGCACTGCGGCGTAGTAAGCTAACGCGAGAACCGGCAACGCCATGCTGTCCAACTGAAACAGAAAACGGGGCCGCAAAAACATCACTGTTGAGAGCGCCAGCGGCACCGTTGTGAACGCTATAAACGATCCTGGGGCCAAGATCATTGTAAGGACGGCTGAAGGCACGAACTTTTGAGGAAGTAGCGATGCCAAAGATGTGTGCAGTCCTACAAGGGTAATCACCATCGCGGGAAACGCCAAGCCAGCCAATAGCCACTGCAGCCGGCGGTAAAACGCTTGAAACCGCCCGGTCTGATACAGTGGCATGATCTTGGGCGCAAAAACAATTGAAAGATAGCTTCCTAGCAAAGGGGGGACGGAAGCGAGTGCCTGAGCGGCGCTGAACAGCCCCGCGTTCTGTAATGTCGAGAACAACGTCAAGGCAATGATATCCAGACGTGTCACGATGTTACCTAATCCTCCCGTTAACGCATACCATTTCGCCAAGCTGTATAACTGCCGCAGCCGGTCGCGATCTATTGATAGCGCCCACAGATCTTGACGGCGAAAATTCCACATGGCCACGCCAAATGCAGATAGCGGGCTTGTCACAAACAACGCGAGAATTGTGGCCGCACTGGCTCGTCCCGTAAGCATCAAAAGTGCTGCGCCGCCGAACTTAACTGTGTTGTGAAGTAGCTCAAGCGCGCCGTACAGCCGGAACTTTCCCTGGATCTGCGCGTGAACCAGCGCGGATCGAAACAGCAACAGCCCCATCGCAGCGCCGAACGAGAGCACCACGGCCGGCCATCTTGCGCTCTCTTGCAGTAGGACCGCCGCGATGGCCGGCGACATCATCAGCACTGGCGCGAGGGCTGCCAGTGCGAATATCGCCTTCGCCTGCAGCGCCGTGCGCTCGAAGGAGGCGGACAGCCGTTCCTCGCCGGGTTCCCGGTGCGATGCGAACCGCAGGACGCCCATGTCCACGGAGGAGCCGATGATCGCGTCCGTCAGGATGATGCCCGCGACGCAGATGCCGTACACCCCGTATTCGTCGGGCAGGAGGAAGCGCATCAAGGCGAGGTTCAACCCCAACGTGACCACCCCGCCGGCAATCTTCGGAAGCCCTACGCTGATGATCTCGATTGCCGTTGCGCGCAGCATGTAGCGAAGCTCCTTAAGTAACCGTTGTCAACGCTGGCTGAGAACAGCGCCGAATACCTTCGTGTTCAGGCTGCGAAGCATACGGATCAATTCCTTCACCTCCGGTTCCCGGCGCGCACCCTCGGCGATTACGACCACTGCTCCGTCGGCTTGCTGCGCAATGATGGCCGTGTCGGCATACTCGAACATCGGCGGCGAGTCGATGATCACGAACCGGTAGCGCCGCCTCAGGGCCGCCATTAGCTCGGCGAATCGCGGCGACAGCAGGATCTCCTCGGCCGGAGGGGCAAAGTCCGTGCCGCCTGGAAGCAAGCTCAGTCCGGCGAAGCCCGTCGGACGTACAACCTCATCGAGCGTGAGCCCTTGAATCACGAACTCCGGAAGCCCCGGCTTGCTTTCCACCCCAAACGATTCGTGGACCGTGGGATCGTGCAGGTTCGTCTCGAGCAGAAGCACAGGCTCGCGGGCCATCATAGCCATGGCGATACCCAGTTGCACCGCAATAGTTGAAACTCCTTCGCTCCCAAATGCGCTGCAGATCAGGATCAGCTTGTCGTTGTCGTGAATCGCCGCTCGTAGCGTCGTAGACAGCCGCACGGCATCGGAGGACAACGTGCGTCCGCCTCCTGCGGACTGAAACAGGGAGTCAACATGCTTCTTCATGGCCGTCTGCGCTGCCGTGTGTTCGAAAGTCAAGACTCCGCAATGTACCACACTTTGAGCAGTACCACGACGCTTTTTTTCGACGAATTTTTCTACGAACTCTGAGGAAGGCGGGGAGCCAGCGTAAGCGCGAGTTGAGTTCGCGCCTGAGTCAACGGGATGCGCACGGTCCGAAACCAGAGGGTCTCGTTCACCGGCTGGGCAAAACTCTGGCCCTTACGGTAGCTTCCAACTCTGCCACTGCGACCAGGCAGGTTTCGGCTGCAACTCGGAGTTGAAGAGGCCGGTGTTCACCCAGATCCGCCACCATTCGGCCGCGATGTCGCTCCGGGTCACAAGCAACTTCTCGTAGTCCACCGGAACGAACCAGATCGCGAACAGATACCGGTCCCGCTTCGCAATGGTGATCAGGTCCCGCAAATACGCTTCCTGCTTCGCTTCATCGCCATAAAAACCAAGGTTGATCGGACCGGCCGGGATGACGATGTCTTTTGTCGTATAACCTGTCTCGCAGATCGCGATCGGTTTCGTTGTGTACGTTCTCAGCCAGTTCAGCGGTCCCAGCCACTGCTGGTCTCCAGCCGGCAGCGGCGGAACACCAAGCGCCACGCCGTACTCGCTCGAATACGGGTAAAAGCTGATGCCGATGTAGTCGCTCGCCTCTACGGTTGACTTCACCAGCGCCCCTATCGGCGGATGCATCAACGACTGCAACACCAGCTCGATCCCCACCTTCACGGCCGGATGATATGTCCGAAGCTGCGCCCGGACGTGATGGAACAAGGCCTCGTACGCCGGCCACTCCTCGGCGTGCTCCAGCGCCATCTCACTGATCTCGATGCCGATGTTCACATACGATGGGTTGAAGGCCTGGATCACCCGCCGCACATAGTTCGTGTAGGCGCGCATGACATAAAGGTTGTTGAATTTAGCGCCGGCCAGGAGCGCGGGCATGGCGCCTGGAGTGTCTTCTGTGGAGCCGCAAGGGTTCGCCAGCGTATACCGGTCGAATGATGTGGGTGTCATGGCGATGTACAGCGGCCGGCCCTCGGGAATTCGTGCCTTTATTGAGTTCCAGCCTCGGGTGATCCAGGATGGAAAGGGCTGATTGTAAAGTGCCTGCTTCCACGGTAGACAGGTGTCCATGTGGATCGCGTAAATCGTCGAATTCGGATTAATGATCGAGTGAACCTCGTCTTCCGCGGTCGCCGTGAAGTCGTGTGGGAATCCGGTAAATCCATATAAAACCGAGTCGGGAGCCTGAGCGTGGAGGCCAGCGTTCCCGGCACACACGAATAGGATAAAAATGGAACAGAAAAAGGTCTTCATCTTTTCTTGGGAGTGCCGGTAATCGTGAAGTAATCTCTATCGGAATCCGGACAGCCAACTCCAGAACAGGAGCCCAGCATGGTATTTCCGGCCGGCTGCCCGGAGCCGTGAGAAAGCTTCGTGAGCAGTGCGGCCTTGGCTCGGTTGATACTGCCCCGCTTTGGATTCCCCGACTTAACGGCCGCGCCGAACACAATCGGTGAGATCCAAACCACCCTTGAGCCCTTGGCGCCATCTTCACCGGCGCCGTCTCCGAACCAGATACGATCGACTAGATCCGGATCGAGTCGTCCATTTCCCTTCTTTCCTTCTGCAAGAGTGAACGCATCCAATCCGTAAGTCACCTCCCGCCAGTTGGAGTCGGCAGGGACTAACGTGTAGTAGGTCTCTCCGCCCTTCTCGTCCACACGGAGCAGGACAGCATCCTTGCGGCTGCTGCGAATGGAAAAACGGACCGTTCTGATACCCTCGAGCACACCAGCAGGTATTTCTTTGTCGCACAGCGCCCAGTCCTTCTTGTAAGTGATGTCCCATCGCATCGCATTGACGCGAAGGTCAGCCTGCATCTCCAGCGTTAGGCGTCCGCCCGCGGAAGGATGGAACAGGTCTTTCTCCGTCTCGAAGGAGATCTTGAAGCCGCCGCTACGGCCTTGATCGACACGTGTCGTCTCGCGGGGTCTAACCGCGACAGGTTGTACTCCATCGAGCGCCCCACGTTGCGCCTCCAAAAAAGCCAGCCACTCTTTCCAGGCGGGCTTCGGCCGAACTTCAGAATCGAACAAACCCGTGTTGATCCAAATGTCCTTCGCTTCCCCAACGGGAATCTTGTTTCGCAGTTTCTCGTAGTCGATCGCAATGAACCAGATGATGAACAGGTAGTTGTCCCGCTGTGCGACCCGGAAAAGGTCCTTAAGGAACTCGGCCTGGACTACTTCGTCGCCGTGCAGGTCCACCTTGGCATTGCGAAGCCGCCTATATTTTGAGGTGTAGCCTGTTTCACAGATGGCAATCGGTTTGTCTGTGTACTTTCGCAGCCAATCCAACGGTTGATTCCACTGGTTTCGCCCCGCGGGAAGCGCGGGCGCGCCAAATTTCACGCCGGCTTCGGTTCCGTACGGATAGAAGCTGATTCCGACATAATCGCTTTTCTCCACAGCGGGCTTCACGAGTTCGGCGACGCGGGGCAGAAGCAGGCTTTGCAGTACAAATTCCACCCCAATCTGGAGATTCGGGAACTCAGCCTTCAACGCGTCGAACGTGTACATGTACAACGCTTGAAACTCGGGCCACGTTCCCGGCTGCCGCAGTGCCATCTCCGATATCTCAATGCCGATGTTCACGTAGGTTGGATTGAACCTTTGGACAACCCGGCGAGCGTAATTGAGGTAAGCTCGCTTCATCGTCTCGCTGTCGTACCTCGCTCCCCGGATTTCGCGCGGCGGACGTTTTTCATTCCCTTCGCGGCTCCCGCACTGGCCGGCTATTTCCTTGCGGTTCATCGCGGTGGGCGTAACCGCCACGTAAACCTTATGATCAGCCGGAATGCGACGGATGACATCATCCCAGTCCTTCTCCAGCCAAGCGGGAAACGGGCGGCCGCCCAGCGCCTCTTCCCACGGCACGCACTGGTCCAAATGGATGGCGTGGAGCGTCGAATTTGACATTACAATTTCGAAGGTGCGATCGACTGCTTCCTGGGTGAGGTCGTACGGAAACGCTGTGAACCCAATACCTATCGGTCTTCCGGCTTGTTTCTGATAAGATCCAGGCGCCGTAACACTGACCGTGCCGGTGGGAGCCTGGGTGAGAGGGGATGCGGCCGGCGGATTTTCGCACGCCAGGAAAGCCGCTGAAAGCACTACCAAGATCAGACGGCCACATAACAGCGAAGGACTGGCCGTTCGATTCAGCGAAGTCAAATGCACTTCGATCCCCTTCACCTGAATGATCCCACACGCGAGGCGGATTGCCGGTTGGCGTGCGCCCGAAGCGCGCCGGCCGGTGGCAACCCCGGCGCTCCTCGACGCTAGTGAAGCTCTGCTACGATTGACGGATGATTCGGGCCGGAGCACGATCAGTCAAGCCATGAGAGTTCTATTCGTACTTCCTCGGGCGCCCTTTCCTCCGGACACCGGATTCAGGCAGAGATACACAAATCTGCTTAGAGGGCTTGCTGTTCGAAACGAGGTAGCCGTCGTGTGTTTTGCGACGCCGGAGGAGGCTTCCCGGGGCGGTGGGACAACGCAGAATCTTGTTCGCCTCGAATGCGTGAGTGCGGAACCACGCGAATCCGGGCTCAGCACGCTGGCCGCATTCCTGAGTCCGGATCCTTCCGAAGTCGCGCTTTATAGATCTGCAAGAATGTCGGCCGTTGTCGACACACTTGTGCCGGAGTTCAATCCCGATCTAATCGTCGCCGGCGATCCGGCCCTAACTCAGTATGTCGCTTCCCAAAAGGGCGTGCCTCGGGTGCTTGACTACATCTGCGATTGCATGCTTTCGTTCGAACGGCTAAAAGCGATCAGTTCCGTTCCAGGCCGCTGGCTGAATACTCTACGGCGTAAGAAATACGCGGGCTTCCTGCGCCGGGTTGCACACCATTACGAATGTTGTATATCGAGCTCAAAGGAAGATCTGGATTCGATTGCCACTGCGTGGCCCGCGGATCGTCCTATCTTAGTAATTCCAGTCGGGATCGAGCCCGAAAGATATCCGTTGAACCTGGCTGAGCCCGTACCGGGCCGCATGGTCTACCCGGGAGCGCTCTCCTACTCCCCGAACCTCGACGCCGTCCGGTTCTTCGCTCGCGACATTCTCCCCCGAATTCGAGCTCGCGTGCCGAATGCGGAATTATGGGTTACCGGCGCGCGCTTGAAGAACGGCATGGAACCAAAGGCCGAGGGCCTCCACTATACGGGTTATGTGGATGACATCCGGGTCACACTCGCCTCAGCCTGGGCGACCGTTGTTCCTCTTCGCTCCGGCGCTGGCGGCACGCGGCTCAAGGTGCTGGAGTCCATGGCGTTGGGCACTCCTCTTGTATCCACTGCGATCGGCTACGAGGGCGTCGCCGTGGAAGATCGAGAGCACCTGCTGGCGGCGGAAACGGCCGGAGAGTTCGCTGAACGATGCATCGAGCTTCTCGGTGACGCGGATTTGCGGAAACGGCTGGCGCATAATGCGCGCATGCTCCTGGAGACGCAGTACAACTGGAGAACCATCGGGGCCGATTACGAAACCATTCTGAAGGCGATTGTGGAACGTCAGACCACAGCGGCATCCAAGGTGAGGAGGGCGCCCAGCCGTTAGCGTACAAGCCGTCACTGGTCTCATCGCGCCGGCGTTCACGAATACGTTTCGGCAATTGAGCCCCCACGAATACAGACTCCCCCTCCATTAGGCACTGAATGCTCTTCGGCAAAAATCTTCATCAGTGCGGCGGCAACCGCTTCCGGAGGTTGATGCTTGCTCGCCTCCCCGGAACCAAACAGGTCCGCAAGAAGCCGCGTGTTGACCGCACCCGGATTGATGCTTAAGACACGGATCTGTGTGTCCGCGACCTCAGAAGCCAGAGCCTGCATCATCCCCTGGATCGCAAATTTGGCCGCGGAATACACTGCGAGGCGAGAGTGGCCGCGGAGCCCTGCTCCCGAGGAAACCGCGACAATCCACCCGCGATTCTGTTGCCGCATGACCGGCACCGCGGCCCGCACCAGATAGAACAGGCCATCGACATTGCTGGACATGGTGAGCTTATAGTCGCCGTCGCTCACCGTTTCCAGATTCCCGGCGGGAGCCGTGGAGCCAGCATTGCCGATAACTGCATCCAACCGGCCGTGCTCCCGCATCACGACCGAGACGAATGCATCGATCTCGCACGATCTGGAAACATCTGCAACCCTCCAACTGCAGCGGCCGCCGCTCTCGCGGATCTCCCTAGCTGTCTCCTCTAACTCGCTTTTCGTTCTGCTGCATATGCAGACATGCGCGCCTTCGGCAGCAAGCGATCTCGCCATCGCGCGCCCGATGCCCCGTCCAGCGCCGGTAATGACGATGATCGCGTCACGCAGTTCCATGGCAATTGAGGACGTGCGGCACGTTGGTGATCCGATCAGGCAGGATGGCGCTCCAGGTACCAGTCGATTGTCCGCTTCAAGCCATCGTCGAAAGAGACCAGGGGCTCCCATTGCAGATGCGTCGTTCCCCGGGTACCATCGAGTGTCTTGTGAGGCGCGCCATCAGGCCGCGAAGGGTCGCAGACGAACTCACCCCGGTAACCGGCAATCTCGCCTATCTTCCTGGCGGTTTCGAGAATCGAGTAGCCCACGCCGGTGCCTACATTTATGAGATCAGCAGTGCCGCCGGCAACTGTCGCGGCGAGCATCGCCCTGGCGCCATCGTGGATGTAGAGCCACTCGCGAACAGGCGCCCCCGTTCCCCAGACCTCGACCTGAGGAGCGCCCGTTCTGTGGGCTGAAACGATCTTTCTGATGAGACCGCCCAGAGCATGCGATCGAACAGGGTCGAAATGATCGCCGGGACCGTACATATTCGGCAGAACGATATTTATAGAATCCAAGCGTCCCTGCTTTCCGTAGGCGACAGAGCCAATGAAATGCATCTTGCGGGCCATGCCGTATACGAGGACCGAGCGATCCAGTGGACCGTCCCAGACTTCCGATTCGCGAAAGAGGGTCGCTCGCGCGGGATAGATGCAATTCGATATTGGATTCACGAGTCGCCGGACCTGAAACTCCGCGCAACAGCGGTAGATGTTTAAGGTCATTTGCAGGTTGTTGTCGAACAGCTCAATGGGGTGGTCAAGACCGAACTGAATGCCACCGACGTAAGCGGCGCAGTTTAATACGATCTCGGGCCGGTTCTCCGCAAACCACTCACGAGTGGCAGCGAGGTCCCGAAGGTCCACTCCCGCAGAGAGCGATGTGCCGGCTGTCTCCGCCCGCTCCTGGTCTAATCGCTTCGAGACAGCTCCGCCGAGAAATCCCGAAGACCCTAAGACACCGAATCGGACGGCGGGAAGTCTCACGCGCGCTCTTTCTCGAGTCCACGGCTGAACTGCGGCCCGCCCGACGAAGTGCGATCCTCGCCGAAACAGAGCTCTTTCGGAATGATCACTTCGGTGCGATAGGTGTCCGCCTCGTAGTCCACGCCGCCCCGTACACCCTCGGAAAACACTATGAACTGGTTGTCTTCGAGCATCCGTAGAGCGTGAACCTCATTTGGAGGCGTGGATACAATGTCGTACTCTCGCAGCAATACACACTTGGCGGGACCGTTGAAGTCCAGTGGCTTATACCAATATTCCAACGATCCTTTCGTGATCAGGATGTGCTGGGTGGAGAGCTTATGGTAATGGTTTCCACGCACTGACTTCGCGACGGTATCGATAACGGCAACGTGATCGATAGAGCGCCGGTAGAATATGTCGGCGATGTATCCCCTGTTATCCACGTGCGCTGGTTCAATTCTACGCTTTTCCATTCTTCTTCCTCGCCTAAGGTTGCAAAAAGCTGATTTGTGGATTTAAGCCATGAAGAATTCGTTTTAGCACGTCCGTTAGGTTCCACGACAGAATCAATGCAGCGACCTGGCCGTAACCGGCTAGCACCGTATCGTCGCGTATCGGAATTCGGGTTCCGGGCGTGTACTTTCCTTGCTTGAGAGGAGAACTATCGGTCACACAGGTAATGGTTGTAGGGTCTAGACGATAGTAGTTGAGCAGCGTATTGCCTTTGGCCGCCGCGCCTACGGCCACGATGACAACACCGTTTGCACGGAGCCTGTGAATCTCCTCCAGAAACCTGCTCCGGCGCGCCTGAATCGCTGCCAAGAAATCACGGTACATGGCGGGATCAAACATCTTCTCGCCGATCTCCTGCTGGATCAACCCGGTGATTCCGTCACATGTGGCCGTAGCCTGCTGGGCACGCTTGGCGTATACCCGTATCGAGCCGCCGTGGTAGCGGATCAGTTCGACATCGATGATAGCGAGACCCGCCTCACGGACAATGCGGTCACTCGACCGGGCAGTTAAGTAACTTACGTGCTCGTGGTAGATCTGATCGAAATGGCCGTCCCGAATTCCATCGGGCCAATACGGAAGTTCAAAGACGAATGTGCCATCTGGAGCAAGCAGATCGCGCGCCCCGGACACGAATGAGACAACGTCGTCCGAATGATTGAGCACGTTGTTGGCAACCACCAGCTTGGCCGGTCCTGCTTTATCCTTGGCTTTCCGCGCCATCTCCGGACCAAACAGTCCCACGAGCGTTTCTATGCCTCTTTCCGCCGCCAGCCGTTGCATGGCCGGAGCCGCATCGATCCCCAGCGTCCGAACATCAGACCGCCGGAATTGCTCCAGGAGATAACCATCATTGGATCCCACCTCCACCACGAGGTCACCCGGTCGCAAACCCGTCCTGGCGAGGTTCACGGCATAATTCTCCCAGTGCGCGCGAGAGACGGTGGAATTGGACGAGGTATAGGAGTAGTCGTGATCGGAATAACGTGCAACGGGATCTGTCTCACAGCGGCTTTGTATGTGCCCGCAACTCAGACACAAATCGCACGCAAGGGGATAGTGGAGATCGGGTTCGCTGAGCCGCGATTCGGGGATGAACGTGTCGGCAAACGGATGCATGCCCAGGTCAATGATGGTTTGAAGGTCCGAGGACCTGCAGACCATGCACATCGTTCGGAACATAAAAGTACTCTAGAGTGTAGCGCACACAACTCCTCACGCCTAGGAGCAGTCTTTTCCAATACAAGATGAGCCTGAAGCTTTGCACCAATCGGACTCATGGCACATCGTACTTTCATCTGATTCGGATTGGGAACTGGAACCTTGCGGTTCCTTTCAAGTACCTCGACCAAAGACTCCCTTGCTGACACTCCAGACTGTACGCGCCGATCTCCTGATCACCACCGGACGCAGAGGGTGCCGGCAACTATTTGGCTTGTGGTTTTTCCAAGGCCTGTTCGACAGTGTCAGCACCGATGCTTTTCTGCATGAGTTGCCGGCTGTGTTGGAACTCCTTGAGCGCTTCGGCTTCGCGGCCCAGTTGCCGGAGAGTGTTGGCAAGGAGGAAGCTGGTGGACTGGGAGTGGGGGTCGAGCTGCTTGGCGCGGGAAAGCCGTTGGAGCGCCTGGGTATATCGACCTTCCTGGTAATCGACGCGGCCGGCTTCGTACTGGACCACCGCGGAGTTGGGGCGTAGTGCCTCGGCCTTGGCAAGCAGGTCTGCTGCTTCCTTATACTCACGGCGTTCGGATAAGAGCGCGCCAAGGGCGAAGATCGCTGGGAAGTAGGCGCGGTTTGCCGCGACCGCGCGGCGCCACTCGGCGATCGCGGCATCGTGGTTATCTTGTTTGAAGTAGACGGCGCCGAGGTAGAAATGGCCCTCCGCGCTGTCTGGTGAAAGCTCGAGCATGCGTTGAAGCGCGGTCGCGGCTTCGGAGTACTTTTCCCTGTTATAGTGCGCGAGGCCCGCGAGGAATAGGGTCTGTGGCGCATCCGGTTGTACCACGAGAAGTTTTTCCAGCAGATCCGAGGCCTGCTGCGCTTGGCCGGTCTCGATATACGACGTTGCCGCGCCAATGAGGATCGACGGGTCGTCCGAGGGGAGTAGCCGGTCGAAGAGCGCCGCGGCCTGCTTGTATTGCCGGCTTTGCACCCGGCAGATGGCCAGTAGCTGGATTGTGCGGCTGTCGTCTGGGGACTTGCGGAGGACTTGCGTGAACCATGCGGCAGCATTGTCCCAGTCTTCCTGCTGGTAGTAGGCAAGCCCAATATTGCCCCTGACTGGTGTGAGCGTGGGGTCGATCGCCAGCGCCTTCTTATAGGTGGCGATGGCGTCAGCGAATTTGGCCTGGCGTGCAAGGACCACGCCCAGATTGGTCAGCACCGGGATGGCGCGGTGCTGCAATCGCAATGCTTCACGGTACTGGACCTCGGCTTCGGCGTAGCGGCCCTGCTCCTGCAGTTTCCGGCCTTCGTCAAACGGCGACGCTTTCGGCGTCTGAGCGATGACCGCGCACGGCGCAAGCAGTGAAACCGCGGCGATGACGAAGTTCCGAATGCCTTTCATGACGGCGTATTCGGTGAGGCCGCCGAGGCCGGTCATTTCAACACGGTCCTGCCAGTCGCGGCCCCTCCTCTCGTTTCCGAGCAATGATCACTGGCGCACTTCAGAATTCGAACTTGGCCGAAACCTGCATATTCCGTGGTTGGCGTGCTGATGTCAATTGCCCAAAGTTGCCGCTGCCGAAGGTCGTGCTGACCCCATCGAAATTAGTGTTGTTAAAGGCGTTGAAGGCGTCGGCGCGGATTTGGAAGCTGTAACGCTCCTTGAAATCAAACCGCTTGAAGAGCGAGAGATCCCAACTGTTGATGCCCGGTCCGCGAATGATGTTGCGGCCGGCGTTGCCGAAGAAACCGTATGGCGGAGCGGCAAACGCAGCCGTGTTGAACCACTGGGCAACGGTCTGCGGGCCATCCACTGTCTGCCCGGCGACCACGTTCGGCCGGCTGGCCAGCCCGATGGTGCCGCCTGTCAGGCCGAGATTGCGCGGTGTGCCGCCCTGGAACATTGTGACTCCCGACAACTGCCATCCGCCGAGCAGCGTTCCCACAATGTCCCTTCGCAACTTGAGGAATGGAATCTCGTAGATGAAGTTGAAAATCAGCATCTGCGTGCGGTCAAAGGAAGCAGGACCGCGCTCACCCGAGAGGTTGTAGGCATTCTGTGGACCCTCATTGAAACCGCTCGCATTGGCAATCACACGGGACCACGTATAAGCCGACTCAAACAACAGGCCTTGCGTCATCCTGCGCTTGAAGGTGGCCTGTAGAGAGTTGTACGTCGAGGAACCCGTATTCTCGCGCTGGCCGATGCCGGAGTAGCCCTGGAATGGCCGGATCCTGTCTGTTGCGACGGCCCGCGTATTCAGGCGCGGGTCGAAGTCGTAACCGGGGACCGGCAAGGGCTGGTTGATGTTCCGCCCACGATCGAGATGCACGCCGTGCGAACCGACGTAGCCGAGGGACACCGAGGTGTGCGTGAACAACTCGCGTTGGACCTCCAGGCTGTAGCTCTGGACGTAAGGCACCTCGTACACCGGGTCAAGGGAGGCAAGAGAAAGTGGGCGTTGCGCACCGGCCTGGCCCTGGGCGGGATTGTCCAGCGGGGGATTGAATACCTGGACGAGCTTTGCGTTCGGCGGATTGCCAACCATGCCGTAGATGTCATTCCCTTCCACCCTGTAGTAACCGAGGCCGTACCCGCCGCGGATGGACCACCTGCCCGTTCCGGTTGGATCGTAGGCGAAGCCGAATCGGGGTGCATAGCTCCCGTAGTGGGTGGGCACGATCGTTCTCGGCATGCCGGCCTTTACCGACCAGATTCCGTTGTAGGGATCACCCACACCGGGTTGCAGCGTATTATCAGGCAAAACCACGACAGCCTTGGCCGGATCATAGCGGCTGGCCACGAAATTGGTGATGAGATCCGAGGCCTCATGGGCGTGCGGGATCCAGAACCAACGGACTCCGAGGTTGAGCGTCAGGCGGCGGGAGACTTTCCACGAGTCCTGGAAGTACATCTCCAATTGTGGATAGTCGTAACTCGGCATCAAAAGCTTGTCGAGTTCGCTATAAGACGCGGCCCGGCCCAGCATGAAATCAGACATGGGGTGCTTGGAGAAGCTGCCATCAAAGCTGAAGCCACCCTGATCGGCGGGATTGATTTGGGACCCGACCGGCGTCTTTGAGAACTGCCACGTGCCTCCCATCTTCAACGAGTGGGAACCGATTGTCTTGGAGAAGTTGTCGGTGAGTGTCGCGATGTTGTGGTGTGCCCACCAGGGATAATAGCTGCTGTCAATGTTGCCCCAACCGCCAGAGAAACTCAGATTGGGAACCTTCTTCGGACGGCTCGGATCGCGAGGGAAGAGACGCGGGATGTTCAGGCCACTCGGCTCCTCGAAGGCGCCGGTCAGCTCGACACCGCGCTTTGTTCCTTGCGGCGGATAGTTGCTCCCGTAGGCGTAGGAGAATTCATTGAGCATGGTGGGGTTAATCACGGTCGTCGCCTTGGCGAGAAAACTCTTGCCGGGCACGTTCGCGATACTGCCGATGCTCGGGAATGCCTGGCCACCCCAGAGGGTGGTTGCATACTGCTGCGTCCATGTGTCCTGGATGTAGCGAACCGAGACGCGTGTGTTCTTTGTGAGTTCGTGGGTGATGTGCACGGTCTCCTGCCGCCAGTCCTCCACGCTTGGCGCATTCGCCAGGAAATTCAGGAAGCCGGATGCGTTGGGCGATGGGAAATTCTGTTTCAGCAGCAACTGCGCATTGGCATTCAGACGCTGAGTGGGGATCTGATTGTTCGGGAACGGTAACTTGGTGTCGGGATCGACAATGTTTACGCCTGTGCGGGCTGCCTCAGCCGAGTAGTCACCCGCGCGCATCGCAT
The DNA here is from genome assembly GCA_020851655.1 of Bryobacterales bacterium. Classification (GTDB taxonomy): domain Bacteria; phylum Acidobacteriota; class Terriglobia; order Bryobacterales; family Bryobacteraceae; genus JADZCI01. The sequence goes on along the minus strand of JADZCI010000072.1, from coordinate 42,938 downwards.
CGGTTGGGGTCGCGGCGCGGAGCACTGATTGCGTCCGTTTGGTGCGCCATTCCTGTGCCCAGAAGAAGAACGTCTTGTCCTTGTCTTTGTTGTAAAGGCGCCCGAAGGTGACGGGTCCGCCCAGGCGGTAACCGTAGTTATTGAAACGCAGCTTGGGTCGCGAGGCGGCGAAGAAGTTGCGTGCGTCCAGCGCGTCGTTCCTCAAATAGTCATAGGCGGCGCCATGGAAATCTCTGGTGCCGGAGCGCGTGATCACCAGAATATTGGACACGCCCCCTGTGCCGTATTCGGCGGAGTAGTTCGAAGTCTGAACCTTGAACTCCGCGACCGTTTCCATGCCCGGCACGGTCAGCATGCCGCTCTGATTCCCCATGTCCGTGTTCTCGACGCCATCGAGCTGAATGCCGGAATAACTGGGCCGCTGCCCGTTGATCGCGAATCCCTTCCCACTGTTGAAACTCAGACCGCCCTCGTCACCCATGGTGCGGGAAGCGCCCGGGAAAAGTTGCTGCAGGGCGAAGAAGGTGCGGCCGTTCACGGCCAGATCCGTCATCTGCTTCGTGCTGACGGTAAAATTGACGTCGCCCTTTTCGGTCTCCACAACCGGGACCTGGGCCGAGACTTCCACTACTTCCGAACTGGTTCCGACCTCCAGGACGAAATTGATGCCGAGGCGGTCGGCGACACTGAGTGGGACGTTGGAGCGCGTGCTCTTCTTGAAACCGGCGGCCGTGGTTTCCACGTCGTACGTACCGACCGGCAATGAGTAGGCAACATAGACGCCGCTCTCGTTCGTTGTGAGCTCGCGCGTCTCTCCTGTCCCCGTGTTTTTGACTGTGACCTTGGCTCCCGGAACTACGGCTCCGCTGGGGTCGGAGACCGTTCCTGTGATTACGCCAGTGGTCTGGGCGTTGAGGCCGGCGCCCACCAGCAGAAAGTAGAGAATGGAAAGGATCGCTGTTCGCAGACACCTTCCTAACCAGGTTGACGACATCCCTTTAGCTCCTTTTATCGAGCGCCCCCCGCGGGGAACGCGAAACCCTTTGGGCGAGACCTATCGAAGGAGAGCTGTTGAGAGTTCCGTACCTCTTTAGCCCAACTCCCCACTTCCGTTAACGGTCACGGTCAATATATATTTGGAGAGTCGTGGTTGTCAAGGGAGGAGCAGAAAAAATGTTCCTTATCCAGACAGCAGCGGTGAAGAGAGTCTAACGTCTGGCTTCGAGGTGTGTGATGCTGCCTAGAATTGCAGTCCTGTCTTGCCTGTCTTTGCTGTGCGCGATTCATGCCGCGCCGGTTACTCCCGGCCGCATCGTTGTGCCGCTTGACGGCGATTGGAGAATCGATGAGAGCTTGGCGCCGGATCAGGTTCCGGCTGCTTTCAGACACAATGTCCGCGTGCCCGGTCTGATCAATCGAGCGGAGCCTGTTTTCCAACAAGTTGACGAGTTCGAGAGCCGGGAACTGATCGACAAGCGAGTTCGCCTGAAGGAACTCCCGCGGAGCATGCTCACCACCGAGGTTGGCTTCTCCAAACAGCCGCGCAACTACTTCTGGTACATGCGGACATTCCGCCCGCCCGCTCGGAAGCAAGTGGCCATCCTGAAGATTGGCAAGGCGCAATTCGGCATGCAAGTCTGGCTGAACGGGAAGAAGATCGGAGACAATTCCCATTGTTTCAGCGCCGGTTTTTTCGATCTGACGAAGGCGATCAGGTGGGACGGTGAGAATACGCTGGTGGTGCGGGTGGGCGCGCATCCGGGCGTGCTGCCGAAGGAGATTGCCGCGGGGACGGACTTCGAGAAGCTGAAATGGACGCCGGGGATCTACGACAGCGTCTCTCTGCATCTTGCTGACAATCCCGTGATCGAAACCGTGCAGGTAGCGCCGCGGATCAGGGAGGAGTCGATTGTCGTACAGACCGTGGTGCGAAACGCCGGCGCGGCCGGCAGGTTCACGCTACGACATCGCGTGAGGTTTTGGAAGGGCGGGCAGGGACCGGCCGGCGGTGCGTCAGAGCGGCTGGTGCTCGCGGCGGGCGAGGCGAAGACGATCACGCAGACAATTTCTCTGCCGAAACCCCACTTGTGGAGCCCCGAGGACCCGTTCCTCTACGTGTTGGAAAGCGATACAGGAGGCGACAGCCTGACCACTCGCTTCGGGATGCGCGAATTCCGCTTTGATACGGCGACAAAGCGTGCTCTTCTAAACGGACGCCCGTACTTTCTTCGCGGTTCCAACATAACGCTGCATCGCTTCTTCGAAGATCCCAAAGCAGGCGGCTTGCCCTGGGATGAGCAGTGGGTGCGGAAGTTGCTCATCGACATCCCGAAGAAGATGCACTGGAATGCGTTCCGCTTTTGCATTGGCCCCGTCCCTGACATGTGGATGGACATCGCCGACGAAGCGGGCCTGCTGATCCAGAATGAGTTCTTCATCTGGACCGGCGGTGAGACGTGGAATAGCTGGCACAAGGAGTGGACGGCCGCGTCATTGATTGAGCAGTACAAACCGTGGATGCGCGACAACTGGAATCACCCCAGCCAGGCGATCTGGGACGCGTCGAATGAAACGGAGGCGGAACTGATTGCAAAGGACGTGATCCCGGTGGTGCGCAAGCTCGACCTGAGCAATCGCCCTTGGGATAACGGGTACGCCATTCCTGTGGGCCCGGACGATCCAGTGGAGGACCATCCCTATCAGTTCATCCGCAACTACACCAACATGAACCCCGGGTTCGAGATGACAGAACTGGAAAGAATGACCGGGGCGAAGTCGGCGGGCAGTTCTCATCCCACCGCTCATCCCGTGATTCTCAACGAGTACGGGTGGTTGTGGCTGAACCGCGACGGTTCTCCGGTGGAACTGACGAAGAACGTGTATGCGAAACTGCTCGGGCCCGCCGCCACGTCCGCGGAGCGCATTGAGTTGAACAATTACCTGCTGGCGGGGCTCACCGAGTTCTGGCGAGCGCACCGCAACTTCGCAGGCGTTCTGCACTTCGTCTATCTGACGTGCAGCTATCCCGGTGTCTATACGTCAGATCATTTCCGCGACGTGGAGAAACTGGAGCTGCATCCGGAGTTCGAGAAATACGTGAAGGAAGCGTTCCGGCCACTGGGCGTCTACATCAACTTCTGGCAGCCGAAAGTGGCCGCGGCATCCAAACGGAAGATTGCCGTGATGATAGTGAACGATCAATACGAGGCGGCCGATGCCGGCCTGACTCTCACCATCGAGAGCGGTCATGCAATGACCAAGCAAACCGCGAGTGTGAACATCCCGGCGCTGGGGTCGCAGACATGGCGCTTTGCAATCGCATTCCCGAATGAGCCCGGAGAGTACATCCTGCGCGCTGTGGCGCAGCCGTCGAAGCCTGGGGCCGAGCCGACGGTCAGCCTCCGGAAATTCCGCGTGGAGGCGCCATAGCCACTACTTCCGCGTGCTTCCGGCATCGCTAGAGCGGCTCCTTTACCCGCAGCACTCTGTCGCCGTCCACGTTCGCCAGTTTCTGAACTTTGCCAGAGGGCCAACGGATCTCGATGAGGCTCGCCACCTTCTCGCTGCCAAGGCCGAAATGAACCGGGCCGGCGCTCGAGGAGGCGTAGCCAACGCTCGTGGTTGCATGGTTGTACTGGATACCCTTCTTGGCCGCCACTTTGACTATCGCTCCAGTCCCGTCGCGGTTGCTCTTCGTTCCTTCGAGCTTGATGTCTATCCAATGGTTCGCGCCGGGACTGTCGTTCATCCAGATTTCGGCTGGTGCGGAGAGCGCGCTGACCACAACGTCGATGCGGCCGTCGCCGTTGAAGTCGCCCCAACCGGAGCCCCGGTGGCGCTTCGGCGGCGCGCCGTCCAGGCCCGCCTCGGCTGTGAGCGCCTCGAACTTCACACCGGAGACGTTTCGAAAAACCGAGTTGTTCTGGTCGATCACGTAGCGCTGGCGCATGAGAGGCGATTGAACATGGCCGCGTGTAACGAAGATGTCTTTCCAGCCATCGTTATCGAGGTCGTAGAAGCCGGCGCCGTAGCCTGCCATTGGGCGGCTAAGCGTGGACATGCCGCTCTTGGAGGTAATGTCACGAAACGTCCCCTTGCCGGTGTTGCGATATAGGGGAAAAGTCTCGTTATCAAGCGCCACGAAGATGATATCCGGGAAGCCGTCGTTATCGACATCGCGGAAGTCGGCGCCCATCCCGGAGATGGGATTGCCGTTTTCAGCGAGACCGACTCCCGATTCGAACCCCACTTCTTCCACCTTCTTGCCGCCCAGATTATGAAAGAGGAAATTGTAGAGCTTGTCGTTTGTGACAAAGATGTCGGGCCAGCCGTCGCCATCGTAATCAGCGACCGCGGCGCCCATGGCTTTCCCGAGGTGAGCCGCCACGCCCGTTTCGGCGGAGGCGTCGCGGAAGATGCCATTGCCTTTGTTGATGAAGAGCTGGTTTGTGAGGGGTTTGTAGAAGCGGGGGTGGCAGTATTCGGCATGCCCTTCGGCCTGGCAGAGCGGCTCCGTATCTTTGTCCCACAGCATGTAATTCGCGATAAACAGGTCGAGCAGGCCGTCGTTATTGAAGTCGAGCCAAGCACCACCAACGGACCAGTCAGCGCTCTCGCCCGAGATTCCAGACTTCTCCGTGACGTCTGTGAAAGTGCCATCGCCATTGTTGTGGTAAAGAGTGTTGCGATGGAGGCCGCCTACGAAGATGTCCTGGAAGCCGTCGTTGTCATAGTCGGCGATCGCAACCCCGACATCGAAACCTGTGCCGGTGAGACGTGCCTTCGCCGTGACATCGGTGAAATTGCTCTTGCCATCGTTCGCAAATAGCCGGTTTGAGTACTTCGGGCCGTTCTTCCGCAGCGTCAGGATGTCGGCGCCGTTGGTGAAGAAGATGTCGAGGTCGCCGTCATTGTCGTAATCAAAAACCGCAATCCCGCCGGCCATGGTTTCCGGAGCGTACCGGCGGCTGGTTTCGCTGTTTTCGAGTTGGAACGCGATTGGCTTGTAGACAAAGTGGATAGGTGAAGAGCTGGCAACGATCAAGCCGGCCACCGCGGCGACTCCGAAGATCGTAACCATAAACAGGTTCCTTCGAAGCATAGTCAAACCATTGTTAAGTTGGGCTGTTTCGCGCTTATCGCACCACCACGGTCTGGCCAAGCGTGGGAGCTGTGGCGGGCCAAACAATCTTCCCGCCGCCGGCAGCTTCTGCCTGGACGTAGTATTCAAAATCGTCCGCGGCGGCGGACAGAGTGACAGAAAACACTGCGCGGGCGACGTGTTGGGCCGGTATCATCCTGTACTTGCGTTCGCCGAGCGGGCGCCAGTAGAGTCTCGCCTTCTTCACGGGCTCCTTGTCCATGGCGATCACTTTCAGGACCAGGCTTTCTCCGGAATGCACAAGGGTGCGCACGGTGGGAACAATGAGGCGCCGGGGACCGGCATAGACTTTCGAGAGCTGAATGGCGGCCGGCAGCGGCGCGCCGAGTGCTTTCACTAGCACCTCGTCATGTGCGTCCAGGAATTTGAGTAGAAGCCGGTTGTGCTGTTCCAGATTCGCGAGCGTGCCCAACTCGCCCGGTGTGTCTGTGGCGGCAATCTGCAGTGTGATCATCCGCTCCCAGAGGCGTGCAAGGTGCGTGCGGAGCTCTACGGCTTGCCCGGCCATCTGTTTCTGCCGGGCTGGGTCCTGTTCCGCCTGGATATCTGCCACGGCCTTGTCCAACTGGCCGCGGACGCAGCCGGCTTCGGCCATGGCCGCCATGTAGCGATACGTGTTGAGCCAATAGTCGAAGCGCTCGAGGCCGCCCGCGCCCCGCACCTTGTCACGCAACGCGGCAAGCTCATCCACGAAGGCATAACGCTGCTTCAACTCGGCCCACGCGGTCTTCTCCGGCTTGATGCCGCCGGGTCCTTTGAGCCATGTGGTTGGCTCCGGGAGGTTCGTACCGTCGATCCTAGCGAGAATCCGGCCGGCCGCTTCGGCCACATCCTCTCCGAAGCTGGCTCGCGCGAAGTCGATGTAGAACTCTTCCACCGGCATGGTGCGGCCGCGCTGGGGATTGTCATTCTGGTTGGCCCCTTCGCCGAGCACCGGCGGGACCTCCACGCGCGGCTGCGAATCGAATCCCGCGGGCGCCCAGCTCTGATCCCACGCAGCGGCGGCGAGCGCCGCGACATTCGCCGAGAGAATTTTGGTGCGCCAGTGAATGCCCAACAGACCGGTGCAGCCAAGCCTCCTGGCATCCGCCGCGTCATATCGCATGCGGCCCACCCACGGCTGTGGAGCCGTGAGGTTCGGATCGTTCTCCATCCAGGGGATCACCCACTTCTGCCGCCCCTGCAGATTCGCAAAGCCCGGCTCGTCGGGCGCATGGCCGACTTGACGATTAATTGTGCTCATCGGGCTGTCTTTCGGCAGGAAAGCATCGAGTGCGGACCGGTCATGCTGCGGGCCAAGCACCCAGCCGGATGTCGCCAGCGTGAACGGCTTGTTAATGGAAGAGAGGGCGTCCAGAGCCGCCTGAATATCTCTCTTCGTAGCTTCAAACTGCTCGGGCTTGTTGCCGCCCCAGGTCCAATCCTCGGGCGTCCATAGCCAGTAGTAGTCGATCGGGTAGGTAGCCGCGATACGCCGGAACATCCCCTCATACACACTCTGGACGACAGCCACGTCCGCGGTATCCTTGCCCAAGGCTCGAAGCCGTTCCCGCACCAGCTTGGGAATGGTGAGCGGGGTTTCCGTGCCGATGCAAGTCTTCACGCCGAGCGCCTTCGCTTCCGTGAAGGCAGTTTTAAGCATGCGGCCCGCGTCGTTGAAAAGGCGGTTTGATTGCTCGGCTGTGGCCGGTGCGGGCATCATCCCCTTCATCACCGCGGGTCCGAAATCATCGCTCTCAAAGAGTTCAGCCGCGCCTGCGGCGAAGTCGCTGGTCTTCATCGCAGCGTAGCCCCACATGCCTTTGCGAGCCGTGTTGGCCCATTGCGAAGGATAACTGAAGGTCACCGCTCCGCCTTCGCCGAAGTCAGCCGTCCGCCCGATCCAGACGCCGGGTTCTGGCCCCACGCTCCCTTCCGGATAGTTGTGCAGCCCGAGGAAGTTCATGCGCAGTTTGGGCAATTGGCCAATATATGAGAGATAGTCATCCTGGTCCCACCAATCCGGGCCTTCGGGAAAATCGTGGAACGGCTGGATGCCGCGGGTATCGAACAGCGGTTTGGCCCTTTCGTTCAGAGCCGGCAACACAGGTGTGATGCGCTGATCGGGGATGACATCACCGTGCAGGTAGAATCGTACGCCAAGGCGCTCGGCAAAGGCGTACGCGGCATACAGCGTGCCTGTGTCGTCGCCGCCGGTAAGGTAGAGGACGGCGCCATCGGTCTTGATCACGTATTCCTGGGCAGCGAGCGTGGCTCCCGCGGTGGAAGCGATCTGCCGGTCCTTGCGCGAAACGACGATGGCTTCGCCGCCGGGCACTTGGCTTGCCGTTACGATCGGCAGCAATTCGCCCGTGCGCACATAAAAATACCGGCGCACCTCGCGGGCGGCGAGGGCCTCGAGCGCGGAAGGGTTCTCGGGAGAAACGATGGTTGGTTTTGGAAACGCGGAAGACGCGGTGAGCAGGAGGGCGGGAAGCAGTCGTGACAGAGTCATGGTCGGGCGGTCCTTTCCGCGCAGGCAACTTTCAGATCTTAATCGCCATCATTTTATGCCAACTTCACAGCGTCTACCGCGGTTGCGTTAGCGCGGCTTTGCAGCCGGTGTCTTTGCCTGGGCTGCCGCCTCGGGGAAGAGAGCCAGATTCGACCGCATCACGATGGCCGGGTTGAGGTATTGCGCTCCCGGAAGAGGCTGCGAATTGAGGAAGTGGTCCAACAGGAGACGCGCAGCAATCTGCCCCTGGCGATACGGGCGCTGGTGAATGACAGCGGCGACGGTTCCATTGCGGATGAACGGCGCCACTTCTGGGAACAAGTCAGTTGCGACAACTTTGAGTCTGCCCGCAAGACGCAGGTCGGCCAGAGCACGGCACACTGGAATCGAGTTTGCGGTAGAAACGTAGAGCCCGGCGAGATCGCAATGCTGCAAGAGTTGCTTGCATTTGCTCAGCGTCTCGTCAAAATCTTCGTGGCCTTCGATGATGTCGACGATCTCTCCGCCCGTGCAACTGGACGGAAACACCTGCGAAAACCCCTCGATCTTTCGCGCGTGGTCCTCCGTGGCGAGCATGCCTGTAACGACTGCCACACGCGAACACGGCGGAAGGAAGTTAGCCATGAGATCGGCAGCCAGCATGCCGTTCATACGGGGCTCTACCGACACGGCGCTGGATCGCCGGCTCTGCGAGTCGTCGGAGGCAACGCAGACGACCCGCACGTCGCGCACAGTCTCAGCTTCGTCTATGAGAGAGGCGATGGCCGCCGGTTCCCCGGGCGTCACGATTAGGCCGTTCAATCCGGAATCTAGAAGCTCCCTAATCGTGTGAGTCTGGTCTGATTGAAGGCTCTTCACCGGACGGTATTCGATCTCTACCCCCGCGTGGCGGAAACGCCGGACCTCGTCTTGAATGCCCCGCCAAAGAGGTGCATAGAAGTATTCGATCTGCTCCGGGATGCAAACCGCGATGCGCAAAGCGGAGCGGCGCACAGAGAGTGCGCGTGCCGCGGGATTCGGCTCATAGCCGAGGTTTCTGGCTATGTCGAGGATCCGCTCACGCGTCTTCGGGTTGATCTCTTTGCGCCCGTTCAGCGCGCGGTCCACGGTGCCAATCGAGACGCCGGCCGCCATGGCGATCTCTCGAATGCCCGCTCGCTTCATGTGAGTCGATCACCAATCCGGGATTGCGTTATCGTGTGCGCGAACTGGCGTCGAATGCATAACCTCCCGGCGAAAAGGATGAGGTGCGGCCGCCTCATCCGGGTGATCTTCATACTCGAGGCTGTTCCCCTTTGATACTCAGCCCGCCGTCCACGATCACATTGGCGCCACTGACGTAGGTCGCCTGGTCTGACGCGAGAAAGGCTACGACGTTGACGACTTCATCGATCGTCCCGACGCGCCCTCTTGGCTGTACCTGGTCAAAGGCGAGCCGGGTACGGTGCGGGTCCGCTTGTGATGCGACGAACTCATGCAGCATCGGCGAGTCGATGGTTCCTGGAGAGACGGCATTCACCCGAATCCCTTCGGCCGCGTAATCGATCGCCGTGGCGCGTGCCAGGGAAATCAGCGCGCCCTTCGTCGCCGAGTACGCGGCCAGGCCGGGGAATCCGTTGACGCCTGTAATCGATGCCATCAGGATGATGGACCCGCGCCGTCCCGCCCGCATTGCCGGCAGGACTTCACGACACGTCAGGTACGCCCCGCGCACATTGACTGCAAACACGCGGTCCCACTGCTCTTCCGAGATGGCCTCGATCGCGCCTTCCGGCATGATGCCGGCGTTGTGAACCAACACGTCGGGGCCGCCAAAAGCTTTGGCGAGAGCGGCCACCGCCTTTCGCACCTGCGCGCCGTCCGCAACGTTTGCGGGCAGGGCGATTGCGCGTCCGCCTTCCAGGCGGATTCGCTCCACCACCGAGTCTGCCGCACTGGCGTTGAGATCCAGTACTCCAACAGCGGCGCCCTCGCGCCCGAACCGGAGAGAGATGCCTTCGCCGATCCCTCGCGCGCCGCCCGTAATCAGGGCGATCTTGCCGTCCAGCAATGGTACGTTAACGCTCACGGTAGTCCCATCACAGCCTAAGCTACCGCGGAAGCGCTGTCAAATGCTATGTTGCAAGCTGTGTTATGTTGCAAGCTGCTTGACAATGATTCCGGACTGCGATAGCTTTTGCCGTGTACGGTCACGGACTCGGTCGCGGCATCAACGCGAAACCCAGCCGGCCTTTTGACAGGCTACCTTAGCTGTCCACGAGCGTAGAAAGAGCATAAGTCTATGAAGAAGAACAACCACAGCCGCTGCACTCACCTCATTTTGTCGATCGCCTTCGCATTGGCGGCGAACCTGACATTCGCAACGGAGTTTCACGTCTCCGTCTCGGGAAGCGACGGCAATGATGGTTCGGTAGGACGGCCGCTCCGGACGATCTCCGCCGCCGCCCGGGTGGCGCAGCCCGGCGATGTGATCACGGTACACGAAGGGACCTACCGCGAGCGAGTAACACCGCCGCGAGGCGGCGAGTCTGATTCCAAGCGGATTGTGTATCAGGCAGCCCCGGGCGAAAAGGTGATTATCAAGGGGTCCGAAGTGATCCGCAACTGGAAGCTATTCGCGCCAGGCGTGTGGAAGGCTACTATCCCGAACTCACTCTTCGGTAGCTACAACCCTTACAAGGATGTGATCGCCGGAGACTGGTTTGGCGCCAAGGGAAGGATCCACCACACGGGAGAGGTCTACCTCAATGGCAAGTCTCTTTTCGAGACTCACCTCCTGGAACGTGTCCTGCAACCACAGCCAATCACGGACATTAGGGACGTTGAGGGTTCGACCTACACGTGGTTCAGCGAGAGCGACGGCAAGTACACATATATCTACGCCAATTTCCACTCCAATAATCCCAATCAGGAGTTGGTTGAGATCAACGTCCGCGACAGTTGCTTCTATCCCGACCAGCCGGGCCGCGACTACATCACGATCCGCGGTTTCCAGATGGCTCATGCAGCCACCCAGTGGGCCGCCCCAACCGCCGAGCAGATCGGCCTCATCGGCACCCATTGGAGCAAGGGATGGATCATCGAGAACAACGTCGTCAGCGATTCGAAGTGCACCTGCATCAGTCTCGGCAAGGACCGCAAGACAGGCCACAACGTCTGGATAAACGATCCTCGCAAAGATGGCGCCACACACTATAATGAAGTGATTCTGCGTGCTCTCCAGGCCGGCTGGTCGCGCGATAAGATCGGTTCCCACATTGTGCGGAACAACGTCGTCTCCAATTGTGAGCAGGCCGGCATCGTTGGGAGTCTTGGCGCCGCTTTCAGCCAACTCGCCAACAACCACATCTACAACGTGTGGACCAAGCGGCAATTCAACGGCGCGGAGATGGCTGGCATCAAACTCCATGCCGCCATCGACGTGCTCATCAAAAACAACCGGATCCACAACGCGGGCCGCGGCTTGTGGATGGACTGGATGGCGCAGGGGACGCGGATTACCGGAAATCTCCTCTACGACAACAGTACCGACGACCTCTTCGTCGAAGTGGACCACGGACCCTTTCTTGTGGACAACAATCTCTTCCTTTCAAACCTCAGTTTGCTAGACATGTCCGAGGGAGGCGCCTACGTCCATAATCTGATGACCGGGAGAATCCTCAGCAGGCCCGAGCCCACCCGCTCCACGCCCTATCACCAGCCGCATTCGACGGCCCTCATGGGGCTGAACAGCATCGTTGGAGGAGATGACCGCTTCTACAACAACGTCTTTGTAGGGAACGGCGGGCCGCCTGCTCCCGCGACCGAGGCAGATGCCAACCCACTGCGCTTCGGCGGTTACGGATTGTGGGTTTACAACCACCGTGAGTTTCCGCTCCAAACGGGCGGCAACGTTTATCTCAAAGGCGCTCGAGCTTACTCCAAGGAGGATGCTTCACTCAACTTGCCCGGCGAGGATCCCAAACCCGAAATTATTGAGGAAGGGGACCGCGTCTATCTCCGCTTGAGGTTGGCCGCTGAACTGCGCACAGCCGCTACAAAGCTCGTGAATACCGCCCTATTAGGGAAAGCCAAGATCCCTGCCCTCGCTTACGAAAACCCGGATGGCTCACCTCTGGTCGTCGACGCCGACTATTTCGGCAAGAAACGCAAAGCTCCTCCCTTCGCCGGACCGTTCGAAGACCCAGGCCAGGGAGACGTAAAACTCAAGGTCTGGTAATCGCGCCCTTCGCACAGATGAACACAAGCCTCAACCTCGAACTACGCACTCAATCGCAAAGCAGCGGGTATCTGTATCGCGTTTCGTCCGTCGCGGCATTGAGCGGGTTCCTGTTCGGTTTTGATACGGCGATCATCAACGGAGCCATCGTCTTCCTCCGGCGGCATTTCCGGTGGACTGAAGTCGAGACGGAGTTCGCCGCCGGAAGTTTGTTGGCCGGGTGCGCGCTCGGGGCGGGACTGGCAGGTACTCTCAGTGACCGATTCGGCCGCAAGACCGTTCTGCTCCTGTCCGCCGTGATCTTTGCGGTTTCGTCGGTCGCGACGGCGCTGCCAAACGGATTGGGCGAGTTTGTAGCCGCGCGAGTGGCCGCCGGTATCGCCATCGGCATCGCTTCGATGCTGGCCCCGCTCTATATTGCCGAACTTTCGCCCCCGGCCATCCGCGGGCGTCTCGTCAGCATGAATCAACTGGCGATCGTGCTGGGGATTCTGGTTTCCTACCTCGCAGGGTGGGGGCTGGCCGGACTGGGCGAGGGAAGTTGGAGATGGATGTTCGCCATTGCGGCTGTTCCCTCGCTGCTTTTCTTCGGCGCTCTGTTCTTCGTGCCGGAAAGCCCCCGCTGGCTGGTGAAGGAAGGCAGGCACGGCGAGGCCGGGCAAGTACTGGCGAGGCTGGGCGAGCCTCCCTCCCAACTGCTCGAAATCGAGCGCGCGATTGCCGAGGAGAGCGGCTCATTGCGGCAGTTGTTCGAGAAACCGCTGCGCCGTCCACTGCTGATCGGTGTGACGCTCGCGATTCTTCAGCAGGTAACCGGCATAAACACGGTGCTCTACTACGGGTCCATCATCTTCACTGAACAGGCTGGATCGGAAAGTACGTCCGCCGCGTTGTGGGCGAACGTTCTCGTGGGTGCAATGAATCTGGTCTTCACAGTCGCTGCGCTATTCACGATCGACCGGCTTGGGCGAAAGGCGTTGCTCATCTCGGCCGCCGCTGGCATGGGTGCTTCACTAACCGCGCTGGGCGCCGTCTTTGCGGCGGGATCGGCAACTCCATCTCGCGTCCTTGGGTTGATTCTCTGCTACGTTGCGTTCTTCTCTCTTGGGATGGGGCCAGGTGTATGGGTGGTGATCTCGGAACTGTTCCCAACGAGGATTCGAGGACGGGCTATGTCTGTGGCGACCGTTGCGCTGTGGCTCGCCTGCTTGATGATCACGCTGACCTTCCTTTCACTCGTCAAAGCATTCACGGCCGCCGGTGCTTTCTGGATCTACGCCTTCATGTGCGCCTGCACCGTCTGGTTCGTATGGAAGTTTACGCCCGAGACGAAAGGCAAGAACCTCGAGGAGATCGAAAAGCAGTGGGGGAAATAATCGCGACTGCAGTCGGCTCACCAGGTGTCCGGACGCCGTTTACGGCAGCATGGCCCAAGTCTGAGGCGGCAGCAGGTCAATGGTCACGCCACCTGTCAACGTCTGGCCCGCGGCAACTTTCTTATCGAGCGTCGTCAGATCGTACTTGCCCAGAAAGCCTTGGGAGTCGATGAAATCGCTCAGCACAATATCGTGGGGCGACGATGCGAAGCGAACGTTCATTGTTTCGGCGGAAGGAGCAACCAGCAGGGGACGGCCTGCCGTTTCGAACGCCAGCCAGAAGAGATTGCGGCGGCTGACGGTAGCCGCGAGGGCCTGCGGTGAGGCTTTCTCCCGCGGGCCATCGAGCCACCCCGCAGGTGCGCTGTTCCACAACGCCGCCCGGTTCCAGGCCAGTTCGCTCACGTCCTCCGGAAGGCGGACCGCCAGGCCGATTTCCCGGATCGATATCGCATGTGTGGCCGTGAGTTCGTATCGCGCCTTGAGAAAGTTCACACCAGCCTCAAAGACCAGCCGCCCTTCGAATTGCGCACCACGAACGGGAACGATGAACCGCCCGGTCTCCTGCCTCGGCTCGCCATAACGAATCTCGCCGAGGGGAACGTTTGTGCGGCGGTCCTTTCCCGTCTGAATTGTCAATCCTGGGATGGAGAGCCATCTCCTGCCCCTTCCATCCCGAACGGTGAGGCCAGTGCCGGCCTTCCAGTCCAGCGCGAACTCCTGCGGTTTGCCGGCACGTTCAACAAAGCCCGACTGCGACAAAACCTCGGCCGCCTTGAGGCCAAATGCTCCGGGTGTCAGTGCGAAATCCTCGCTTTGCACCGAGAATCCCTCGCGGTCACTCACCGAGACCCGCAGGATCTCCGGCCCAGCGGGCGCTTCGAGGTCCAGCGCGACGGACTTTGACGATTGCGGCTTCACGGAGCATTGCATGCGGCCGCTGGCGGCACTCTGGCCTCTGACGAGCAACTCCCAGCGGAATGTGAAATCGGACAGATCTGAGTAGCTGTACCGGTTGGAAACATGCAATGACGCCGAGAGCCTGCCGTTGACGATCTTAGCGTCCTGGAGTTCCAGACGAACCCGGGCAAAGGCCTTGCGCACATGGAAAAGGAGATCCTTCGCCTGTCTCTTGGAATCGAGCAACCCCCACTGTCGCGGGCCCAAGTTCCCATTTACAGAGCCGTCGTCCCAGCAGCACATTAGGGCTCCGGCCACCCATGGCTTGCCATCAACCGATCCCCATCCTGCCTTCAGGCTGCGTCCCCAGGTTTCGACGAATCCACGGTCTTTGAGACGGTCCACTTCCTCCGGCACGCCGTGAAACTCGCCCATGAGGAAAGGCGCGGCGGCCGGCTCAAGTGGAGGCCAGCCATAGAAATGAAAGTCCTTTACCGCCGCACCGTATTCGGCGAGACTGGCTTCGTTGTCGCAGATGGCCACCGGGCGCGTAGGGTCGTTCTCGTGCAGCCAGCGGGCGGCTTGCCCCATGGGGCGGTACCCAGAGGAGGGTCCGTTCTCGTTGCCGATGTGCCACATCACCACGGATGCGCGATTCTTGTGCTGCTGGTAGATCTCCCGGGCGCGCTGCACTTCCCCGTCTGAGAGGTACCTGTAGTCGCCTTCATTGAGCCAGACAGCGGGAACATCGGGCACGACGTAGATTCCGTGCTTGTCGCAAAGGTCCAGGAAGTCCTCCTCGAGCGGCGTGGTGTGGCTGCGGATCATGTTGATGTTCGATTCTTTGAGGAGCCGGATTTCCCGCGCGAACACCGTCTTGAGATCCTCGCCCGAGTCGTTTGGGTTGGCGCGAGTGGTCACGGCGCCATGCACCCGCAGCGGAACGCCGTTCAACAGGATCCTGTCGCCCTTCACTTCCACTTGGCGGAAACCAAGGGTGTTCCTGAACTCGTGAACGACCCGGCCTCCGATGCGCAGGCGAAGCGTGAGTGTGTAGAGGTGAGGGGTTTCGGCGGTCCATTTCAGCGGGCTCCGCACCAGGCCCGCGATATCAACGCGGAGCGAAGCGCGGCCTGCCAGCACGCCCGTGGCTTTGAGGCCGTCCACCGCGACAGCCCCACCGGCGGCGTTGGTCAACTCGCCGTCCAATTCGTAGCGCGACCCGGCGGACCCGGCTTCACTGGCCAGTACGAGGTTTGCGCGGAGCACCGCGTCCTTGTACTGTGAGTCAAGCTCCGTGCTGACCGTAAAATCGTCGATGCGCTGGGACGGCAGCGAGTACAAATAGGTGTCGCGCCAGATGCCGCCCAGGAACCAGACATCGTCGGTGTCGTACTCGTGAGTAAGCGTCCATTTGCAGACGCGCACCGCGATGGTGTTGGGCTCGCCGTGGTTGAGATAAGGCGTGACGTCGAACTCGAACACGGTGAATCCGCTCTCGTGATACCCCACCTCCCGTCCGTTCACCCACACGTGCGCCGAATTGTTGACGCCTTCGAACCGCAGGCGAACCTGTCGTCCCCTCCAACTCTCCGGCAGGACAAAATTGCGCCGGTAGTAGCCGACGGCGTCGTCCGGCTGCCACCACGTCGGTTCGCTGAACTTCGCCACCTCCCAATAGGACGGGACGCGAATCTTCGCCCACGACGCATCATCAAACTCCGGCAGTTGAAACCCACCGCTCGGGGAATACTTGCGCAGTTCCTCGTACCAGGCCCTTTGCGGCAAGGGTAGCCACGGCGTCAAGACACCATCCTGCCCCCGCGGGAACACTTCGATCAGACGCGTGCCGGGGAATTGAGCGGGACTGAACAGAAGCCGCACGAAGCGGGCAGGCGCCGCCGGTCCGCGCAGCCAGGTATCGGGGTTGGCGGCGTCTGCCGTCGCCGCTGCCCACGGCGTCCAGTTCTCCCCATCAGGGGAGAGTTCGGCTCTTATGGCCGCGACTGCCGGCTTCACCCAGTTGACGCGAATACCCCCGACGGACCGAAGCGTGCGGTTGGGCCCGAGGTCGATCTGCCACCACGTTGGGCCCTGCTGTTGCGGGTGCGGCTTCCAGATCTGGCGGGACCAATTGCTTCCCGCCTCGGCCGGAATGATGGTTCCCGCCAAGGGGACGGGCGTCGAGGTGAGCCAGCGGCCCACGGAGGTTTCCCCTCCAGTGTGAGGTTCCAGCATCGCGGCCTGCGAGGAGGCGGACACAGGACCAAAGCGGACCGGTGTTGCGGCGAGCAACCGGTTATCGTGCCGCACCTGAAAGCGCCATTCGCCATTGAGCGAGACGCGGTCATCGCGATAGCTGGTGGCCGCGTGGCCGGGTGCGTTCAGGGCAGCGGCAGCGGCCAGCGCAAAGACAAAGCTCCTATTGCGTTTCATGCGCGCCTACTTCGCGTGGTCCATGGCCAGAAGCGTCTCCAGTGTGGTCTTGGAGAGCGTGGTCTGAGGCGAGAAGTTCGAACTGTGCATGTAGTCGAGCAGGCTCCTGCGAAGCTGCCGGGCCGCGGGGCGGCCGGCCATGTCCGTCTCCAGATCGAACGCCGAAACCAGCAAGCTGCCCCGGCCCACCCTTGTCTCAAAGACCGCGCCGAGCTTGTGATTTCGGTGATAGTCGTCGATCACCTGCACGATGGGCCGGTAACCCGCTGGCGTGTCGTTCAGGATAAACGCGGCGGAGTTCTCCGTCACATCCCACCACTGGAAGTCGCTTCCACTCGCGGTTGGGAATCCGATCAGAGCCGGGTGCGATGGATTGCAGAAGATGCCAAGGTGGCCCGGTTGCTTTGGAAACCAGCTCAGTGACCAGAAGACCGGCAGGAACCGCATCGGCATTGTGCCCTTGGTTTGCGATCCCGCGGGCAGGGTCAGGAGCACCTTCCCGCCCGCGGCTAGCTTCTTCTTGGCCGCATCATCAAGTGAACGGGCAATCAGCACCTCTCCTGGCGCGGCGGGTGACTCCTCCGGATAGACCCAGATGTCCCAGAAATTCGAGGTATGCGCCGCCGGCAGCTTCACCTCCAGCCGCAGTTGCGCCGCCTTCGCGAGCTTCCCGAGAGGGACTTTGATTTCGCCCAGCGTTATCACCTGGCCAAGCCCGGCTTCGAGCGGCGCGGTCGTGCCCTCCGCCACGCTCACATTTCCGTCCTTGAGTGACCATTGGGCCACCGCGCTTTTGAGTGCCGCCTTGCCGTAATGGGCCACCATCAGACTTGCTGTGAATATCTCGCCGTTCGTCCAGGCGAACTTGGGGAACTTTGCCAGTGCCGTCGTCTCGCCGAAAAAGCCGCGCATCTCCTCCGGCTCCATGATCCCCTTCGACTGCCAGAAGGAGTCGAGCAGGCCGATCAACGCTTCACCCTGCCCCGGAAAATCCTGGAGTTGGAGCAACTGCACCCCGCCCCAGTTCGGAGTGCGCAACGACGCCTCGATGTCCTCCTTGTAGAGCCGCCAGGCAAACCGGCCCGAAGCAAGCTGGAAATCGCGGTTCTGGTCGAGCATCCCGCGCGCCTCCATCTGCGCCCGGAAGGCCTCCAGGTTTCGCGGTTTGAGCACGCCCTGGTACTTTCCAATCTCGGCGTAGTCGGGCAGCGTCACCCACTGGCCCAACTCGTGCGCAACCATCGGCATGGAGAAACGGCCGGCGTGAGCCGTGTGATCACGCATAGTGCCGTCGTTCGTTTTCGTGTAGCGAGCCCCGTGGATGCGCACAGGCCCGGAAGCGGTATTGTGCGCCACGTAATAGTCGGAAGTCGGCCCCGGCTGACGCCTCACGTGGTCCGCCGAGAAAGTGTAGAGCCGGCGCGGATCCCGGTCCTTGAGTTCGCCCAGCAACTTATCCATGGCATCGAAATCGCCGCGCAGCTCGTTCCCAAGGCACATCATCGTAAACGAGGGATGGTTGCCGTAGACGTCCTGGATCCGCCGCCCTTCCTCCCTCATGTATTCGCTGAGGGCCGAATCTTTCCCCACCACTCCGCTCCATACCGGCAATTCCACGTGGAGCGTGAAGCCCGCTTCGTCCGCGGCCTGAAACGCCGCCTCTGGCGGACACCAGGAGTGAAAACGGAAATGGTTCAGTCCGTATGCCCGCGCCGTCCGAAAGAGCTTGGACCACCCCTCCACGTTCATCGGCGGGTAGCCGGTGAGCGGGAAAATGTTGCACTCGAGCGTGCCTCGCAGAAAGATAGGCCGGCCGTTGAGTGTGAACTGCTTGCCTCGCACGCTCATATCCCGCATTCCGAATTGTCCGTGCCATTGGTCCCGGTAGGCGCCCGCCGCAAGCTTCACGGTCAACGTCTGCAGGCGGCCCTGATACTCGTCCCACGGCTTGGCATCCGGATACGGCACGACGAGTTCTGCCTGGGCTTCAGCGCCGGTTACTTCGACCTGCGCCGCCACGCCCGCCGCCTCCAGCCGCGCCGCCGACGGTTTCCCGGTAGCGTTTCTCAGCGTCACGCGTACCGTTGCCGTCTTGGCAGCCATCCGCGGCGTGATGTGCACCTGCGCGATCCACACCGGATCCGTCGCCCGAAGTTCCAACCGCCCCACGACCCCATTCCAATTCGTCTGCGTGTGTTCGGTTACGCTGTGCGCGTTGCGCCCCACGTCAATCTTGTATGTGTTATCCACGCAGATGGTAATCGTGCGGCGTCCCGGCTCGATCCCCATTCCCAAGTCGTACACATGGGGCGTGGAGAGGCTATTGCGCATGCCCTGCTCTTTGCCGTCCACCCACACCTTCGTTTCCCAGTGCGGCCGTTCCAGGAACAGCTCGAGTCGCTTTCCGCGCCACGCCTCGGGAACCACGACGTCCCGCTGGTACCAGGCTTGCCCCTCGTAGACGAACGGCCTGGACAACCAGCCGCGTGACGGGCCCGCGGTCTTCAGGCCAAAGCCGGCTTGATCCGTGCTGCCAGGCAGGAAGATCACGTCGCCTTCGAAGCGCTGCTCCTGCCACTTCATCGGAGCACCCGACTTCTCGGCATCCAACCGAAACTGCCAAGTTCCTTCCAGCGGGATCGTCATTGTCTGCGCGGCGAGCGGCAGCGCCATCAAAACTGAGAGTGCAATCATCTTCACAAGGAACTCCTATCACATCTCGGGCGTTCCTGAGAATATCCGTAAGCTGGATGATATGAGTTGGACAGCCTTGGTTGGAATCGCGGCCGCGGCGTCGGCCGTTGCGGCTCAACCGGCAGCCGGACAGGCGGGCCGGTTCGATTATTATCTGATGACCTTGTCCTGGTCGCCGCAGTACTGCGCCGGGAAGCCGGGTGATTCGGTGCAATGCGGCGGCCCCCGGCGTTTTGGGTTTGTCCTTCACGGGCTCTGGCCACAATACGAGAAGGGCTATCCGCAATCGTGCCAGACATCCGAGAAGCTGGATGCGGCCACGGCAAAAGCGATGCTCGACATCATGCCAAGCGATCAGTTGATCCGGCACGAATGGCAAAAGCACGGGGTGTGCGACGGTTCGACGGCCAAGGACTATTTCGCCAAGGCCCGCCAGGCATTCAACGAATTCAAGACGCCGCCACGATTCCAGCAACCCACGCGGCAGGTGATGGTGAAACCGGCCGACTTCAAGAAACAGGTGCTGGAATCGAACGCTTGGCTGAAAGCCGACCAAGTCGCCGTCCTTTGCAGCGGCCGGTATTTTCAGGAGATCCGTTTGTGTCTGACAAAGGACCTGCGGGGCCGCGCTTGCTCGTCGCAGGTGCGGGACCGGTGCGGCGCTCCGGAGATGATCGTGCGGCCCGTGCGTTGAGTCTTTCCAGGCGTGCCGCCATAGGCGGGACGGTGAGAAGGCTCGCAGCGGTCAGTTGAGCGGGACCGGCGCCTTCAGCGCAAAGATCAGCCTGGATTCGGAAGGGACCTTCAATTCCTTGCCTTTCGATGCGGCGGCGGAAATGGCCCCCACGCCGGCGCCCACTACGGCGCCGATGGCCGCGCCTTCGCCTCCTCCGGCCAGGGCTCCAATACCGGCGCCGGCCGCACCCAGTCCGACACCGCGCCGGAAACCTTTCTTCTTTTTGCTCGTTCCCTTGGCATCGACATTTGCGTACTCGGTGGAGGTGCTGTATACCTTGCCGTTCGCGCTCACGTCGTGAAGTCGAAGCGCCATCCCTTTGCCGTTTTCGACGCTGACTACCTCGACGGTGCATGGCGAACCCTTCGGGAACGCCATCTGGCTGCCAACGGCAACAGGGTCGTCGATACTGGCTCGATAACGCATCCCGTCCTTCGCGGTCTTGCCGTCGATGGCGTCAATCAACCGTACGGAAATCTGTGTTCCTGCGGGGATGGTCAGAACTGACTGCGCGATCAGGCTGGACATCACGGCCATCGCCGTTGCGATGGCTGCAAAAGTTCTGGGTCTCATTGTGCTTCTCCTACATTCTCTCGCGCCCGGCTATTCGACGATGGGCAAGCTCGATGCGATCTGCAGGTCGATGATCTTTTCCAACTGCGTCTCGATCTGTAAGAATCGCACCGCCAGTTTCACGGTGAGCGCCTGGCCGACCCTTTGCAGGTACTGGCGTCGCAGTTCAATCCGGTCGCGCTCCATGTTCAGGATGCCGGTCGCGATCTCCTCGGCTTTCTGATCGGTTAGCTTGCCGTAGTTATCGGCGTACATCTTGATCAGGGCCACGCGATTGTCCAGCAGTTTGGTGAGCGCTTTGTCGTACTCGTTATACAAGGGCCAGAATTTGGCCGATTCCTCGGGGCTGAGTTCCATGAGGTCCGAGAGAATCGCGACTTTGTCCTTGTTCACGTCTTTCCGGAGCAGGGCCACGTATTCCTTCAGGTTGGCTTCTCTGGTTGCGGCGGGTGACGGTGGGGCTTGAGCGCTGACGCCCAAGCCCAGTCCAGCCAATATCAATAGTGTTCTTCTCATCGTGGATGACCTCCTTCGCGCCCTCGGTGTACCGGCCCTTGGGCTCCCGGCCTTCCCTGCAAGGCGAAGCACCATGCAATGCGGCCCCGGCTGAACCAGTATCTCATTCCATCCGCGGACGGTTGGGTGTTCTAGAATCAAAGAGGACTGACATGTCGGGGCGTAGCGCAGCCTGGTAGCGCACCTGCCTTGGGCGCAGGGGGTCGGGCGTTCAAATCGCCCCGCCCCGACCAATGTTTCCCACCGCTACCGGCCGGCACGCTTGATCATTCGATCAAGCGTCAACATGCATAGCATCAATTGCCGCAAGGGGTGGTAGTTGTCCTGCCGGGCGCTGTGCGGTACGTAAGTCATCCGGCGGTCTGCGAAGAGCATGTAACCCGGCTTCCCGTATTTCTTCATCGAGTACTTCTCATCGATGAGCTGTTGCGCGCGGTCGAAGTAGCGGACGGCCCATTCGGCCCCGTCTTGTTCCAGGATATTGAGGGTGGCCACAAGAATCTCGTTCAAGGCCCACAGGGGTTTGAGATAGAAGTACTCTCCCGTAAAGCGAAACACCAGGCGCGTGCCGACGGGTGTGAAGGGGGGCCAGACGTATCCTCCCTGGTCCACGTTCACATACTCGGAAAAGCCGCCAAAGACGGGGTCCCATCCGGCGTCGAGGTGTTTGTGAATCCGGTTGGCGCACGTCGTCCATAAGCCGCGGTCGCCGCGCCGCAGCGCTTCCTCGCCGATCATCCACAGCGTCTCGACGGAGTGGCCCAGATTGCATTTCGTGGCTTGATCCTTGGGCCGGCTGAGGTCGCGGTTCAGCACTTCATTGTTGAGTTCGATGTCCGGGTTATAGTGGCTGTTCACGACCTGGCCGATCGCCTCGTCCAGCAGGGATTGCAAGCTGGCATCGGGCCATCGCGCCACCATCTGGCGGGCGTTGTTCAGGTTGACCATCCAGAGGCCTTGCGTGCGTTGCCCGGGCGCGTTCGTGTCCATGCACACGAAGCTGGGGTCTGCGATGCGTTGGCGAAGTTTCTTCATCAGGTCGAACGCGAGGTCCCGTGACTGCTCATCGCGCGCGGCCCAGGCGTATTCCTGCAATCCTTCGGCCGCGAAATACATGCCGTACAAGTCGCCGCTGAACGGCTTCGCCACAGCACCCTCGCGCGTAAACTCCTCGGCCCACCATCCGTCTGGTTGAGGAGCGTTCTTCAACAGAAAATCTTTGGTCTTCCGCGCGACTTCGAGATACTCCGGATTCCGCTCAAAGTGGTTGTACAGGAAGCTGTAGACCCAGATCGCGCGGCCCTGGAACCAGCTCAACTTGTTGGTGCTAACAGCGGCGCCGTCGTAGTCCAAACCGTGCATCACCCCGCCGTATTCGTGATCGACGCCATAGCGGCGCCAGAAGGGCAGCAGGTTCCCGAACAATTCGTCGTGATAGCGCTGGCGCAGTTGAGCCAAGGTCATGCCCGCCAGTTTGCCGTCCAGCGGGAACCCGCCGGGCGCCGCGGCGGCGGCGGGCAGCAATGTCCCCGCGCTTCCGGCTGATCGTATGAAGGCTCGCCGTCTCAATGGTTTGGTCTCCGCCTGCCATCCTAATCCAACTCTGGCGCCGCCAGGAAACGCTGTTCCATCCGCCCCTAACCGGACCGCCGGGTCAGGTATGAACGTCCCGCCGCATCCGGGTTCCTCCTTGCCATAACTAGGGAGATTTCAGGACTAAGGTGGCTACTAACATAACCTAAGAAATCCCGGCCAGTTGTCGATGAAATGGATGTGGGACAGGTCCCGTTATCACCGAATCAAACGGACCGGAAAGTGCGATTGGCTCGAATCCCCGCATTTCCGCCGATCGTATTACGATTACTGAACCTGCTCTCAAACGACGAGGTCGAGATCCGAGACCTGGTCGCCCTGGTTTCTTCGGACCCGGCCTTTTCGGCGCAACTCCTGAGAGTCGCCAACTCTCCCTTGTTCGGGTTTGTCGCTCAGATCGACAGCCTGCAATCGGCGCTGCTGGTCCTGGGATTGCGCCGCGTGCGTTCGCTGACCATGACGGTGGCGACGGCCAACCACATGAAGGCCGCCCTCAAGATTGAAGAGTTATCCCGCTGCTGGCGGCACATGCTGGCTTGCGCCGTCCTTACTGAGGAACTGGCTCGTTCGTGCTCGACTTTCGAAGATCGCGCTTATTCGGCGGGGCTCCTGCACGATGTTGGCCGGCTGGGCTTGTTGCTATCGTATCCGGACGAATACGCCGCCATTCTCCGGAACGCCGACCGGAACGCGCTGGACCTCCTGGAATGCGAGAAAGCATCTCTGGGTATGGACCACTGCGAAGCGGGACGCATCCTGGCGGCGCACTGGAATCTGCCTGCGGATTTTCAAATTGTGGCGGCCCGGCACCACGACTCCCAGGAGGACTGCCAGTTGGATCTCCTGACGCTGGTGCACTTCGGCTGCAAACTGGCCGATAGCCTCGGCTTCTGGGTTGTCAAGCCGCTGCAACCGCGCACGGTGGAAGAGATCCACATGGGCTTGCCCCCTTTACTCAAGGAGCGGCTTCATATTGAGGAGGCCCGCTGGCGGGAATTACTTGAACGCCGCGTTGAGTGCTTCATGGAATCAGGCGGCCCTCCGCCGGAATCGCATCCCGTTCCCGCACCCCACCCGCGCGAAGAAACCAGCTCCCATGCGGAGGCCGCGCCCCACCACGAGCCGCCCCCACTGGCGGAACCGGCCCCAGCCGGTCCCGACTTTGTGGAGATACTTGCCATCGGAATGTTAGCTACTTCCACATTGATGGCTCTCGTGTACTTCTTCATTAGCTGAGCGCGCGTAGCCAACCCCGGCAGCGGCGCGGTCAGACTGGCCTCGGAAGCGCTCCCGCCGCGCCCGGCCGGACTTGGCGGGACTTCGTCTCCGCGAACGCCTTCCTCACCTCCTCAGGAAAACCTTCGACCAGCGTCTCGACCCGCTGTGCGATCCGGCTCACGACGTCTGGGTTTTGCGCGGCCACGTCATAGCTCTCGTTGGGATCGGCTTCCAGGTTGTAGAGTTCCGGTTTGGCGAGTGGAAGGTTGATCCGCCCTCCGGGAGGCGCAGGGTTGTAGGCGGCGTTGTTGTAGCGTGCGAAGTGGAGCTTCCATTGTTTCCAGCGGGCGCACTGCACATTCCAGTTATCGAAGTAGAGCATCACCTCGCGATCGATCGACTCCTTCTCTCCGGACAGCAGAGACCAAATGTCGATCCCGTCAACCGGCTTGCCGGGCAGGGAAGCGCCGGCCAGATGAGCGAGCGTCGGCAGGATGTCTACGGAGCCGGCCAGCGCGCGCGTGGTCTTTCCAGTGCGGACGCGGCCAGTCCAACGCGCCAGGAACGGCACCCGGACCCCGCCTTCGTACGTCTCTCCCTTGCGGCCGCGCAGCAAGCCCGGGCTCCCCTGATACCACGGACCGTTGTCGCTGGAGAACAACACCAGCGTGTTCTTATCCAGCCCGCGACGTTTGAGAGTACTCATTACCTGACCCACGCTCCAGTCGATTTCTTCGACGACATCGCCGTAATCTCCCAGTGGAGACTTGCCTCGAAACCTGGCGGATGACGCCAGCGGAATGTGCGGGAAGGTATGTGGCATGTAGAGGAAGAACGGGTTGCCTCCGGACGCCTCGATGAACTTGACAGCCTGTTCGGTGTAGCGGGCGGTAAGGGTCTCCAAGGTTGCCTCGGGCTCGATGATGCTGGTGTTGTGCATGAGCGGCCTCGGGTTCATGTCGTTGCTGTAGGGGATGCCGAAGTACTCGTCGAACCCGCGGCTGGTTGGCAGGTAGCCGGACGTGTGCCCCAGGTGCCACTTCCCGATGCAGATGGTGTGGTAGCCGCGCGGCTTGAGCAGCGATGCGATCGTCTGCTCGGACTTGTCCAGACCCCCCTTGTCCTGCGGAAACAACACGCGAGGAACTCCCACGCGCGTGGGGTAGCGGCCAGTGAGCCATGCCGCGCGTGAGGGCGAACACACGGGATTGGCGGAATAGAACTGCGTGAACCGGGTCCCTTCCGATGCCAGGCGGTCGATATTAGGAGTGCGAATCCCGGAGCCGTAACATCCCAGGTCCCCATAGCCCAGATCGTCGCAGAGGATGAGCACGATGTTCGGCGGCGGCGCCTGAGCCGCGGTAAGCGGGTGAACCGCCAGCGTGGCGCCGGCCGCCTTCAGGAACGCTCTTCGATCGAAGAAGTGTTTACTCATACCAGACCACAGCGTATCGCCTTCGGCATACAATAGGCTGCGGCATCGAAAAGAGGAGGTGCGCTGGATGAGGACCCATGGGCTTGCCCTGTTGACCCTGATTGCGATGGGAGGGTTGAACGCGGCCGCGGGCGACTGCGAAGGCCTTGCTAAACTGACGCTGCCCGGCACGGCAATCACCGTGGCGCAGACGCAGCCCGCGGGCAAGTTTCAACCTCCTTCAGGCGGCGCTTTGGACAATCTTCCGGCGTTCTGCCGCGTTGCGGGCGTTATTAAACCGACACCGGATTCAGACATCAAGTTCGAAGTGTGGATGCCGGCCGAAGGGTGGAAAGGCAAATTTCAAGGGGTGGGAAACGGCGGGTTTGCCGGCTCGATCAGCTATGGAGGTCTGGCCGATGCGGTCCGCAACGGATATGCCGCGGCTTCAACCGATACCGGTCATGAAGCCGGCGGCACCGACGCTTCATGGGCTCTGAATCACCCCGAAAAGACCGTCGATTTCGGGCATCGCGCAATTCACGAGATGACGGTGCAGGGCAAAGCGATCACCGCGGCCTATTATGGTTCAGCGCCCAAGCGTTCCTATTTCAGTTCGTGCTCGAACGGCGGACGGCAGGCGCTGATGGAGGCACAGCGATATCCGGCCGACTATGACGGCATCATCGCTGGTGCGCCGGCCAACTATTGGACGAATCTGCTGATCAGCGCCATCTCGAATATGAAAGCCACCGCGGGCGACGCGGCAAGCTACATTCCGCAGTCGAAACTGCCCGCCATTCAAGCGGCGGCGCTGCACGCTTGCGACGGGGGTGACGGCGTGTCCGATGGCGTAATTGAGAATCCGGGCATTTGCCGCTTCGATCCCGCAACGATGATCTGCAAGGGTTCAGAGTCGGATGCCTGCCTGACCGCCCCTCAAGCCACGGCGCTCAAGAAACTATACGACGGCACGAGAACCGGGAAGGGCAAGAAGATTTTTCCGGGCTATGCGCCGGGCGGTGAAGCCGAGCAGGGAGGGTGGGGACCCTGGATCACCGGACAAGCGCCCGAAAAGAGCCTGATGTTCGCCTTTGGCATTAACTACTTCCGCAACATCGTCTTTAGCGACCCGGCGTGGGACTACAAGACTTTTGACATCGACCGGGATGCGCCGAAGGCGATCGCGGCGGGAGAAGCGGCGCTGAATGCGACCAATCCCGATTTGGCGGCGTTCCGGAATCGTGGGGGCAAGCTGATCCTCTATCACGGCTGGAGTGATGCGGCGATTCCGGCGCAGAACGTCATCGACTATTACGAGAGCGTGGTAAAGAAAATGGGCGCCGCAAAGACGGCGGAGTTCGTCCGGCTTTACATGGCGCCCGGAATGCAGCATTGCGGCGGCGGTTCGGGGCCGAACGTATTCGGGCAGGGAGGGGTCGCGCGCGGCGATGCCAAGAGCAACATTGGCATGGCGCTGGAGCAGTGGGTCGAATCGGGCGTGGCGCCCAACGAGATCATTGCGGCCAAGTACAAAGGTTCGAACGCGGCCAGCGGCGTTGTGCGCACGCGGCCGTTGTGCGTCTACCCTAAAACCGCCCGCTACAAAGGGACGGGCAGCACCGACGACGCGGCGAATTTCGCGTGCTCCGCACAGCAGCGCTAAATCGCCGTCACCTGCTCGACCAGGGTCGAAAAACGCTTGCCGATGGCGAGCGCGGGGTCCAACGGAACATCCACCGCCTGGCAGTCCGGCGGAATCGAGATGGCCTGCGCCGGGCGAATTGATTTCCCCTCGAATTGCGGCAGCCACCGGCGCTGCGCTTCGAGCATCTGGCCGCACATCTCGCGGATTTGGCTGAGCGTCGAGACTGCGCTCGACAGGGGGTCCAGCGCGATGGCATGCACGATCTGTTCGGGGTCGCCGGTGAGGGCGGCTTCCGCGGCCAGCGTCTGGACGTTGATATTCGTCATGCAGAGCGCGGCGCACTGCGGCGGCAAGTCACCGACAAACGTGGGCCGTAGTCCGGTATCGTCGGCAAACGTTGGAACCTCGACACAGCAGCCGCGCGGAAGGTTGCTGATGTAGCCGTCGTTGCGGACGTTTCCCATGAAGCGGAACGGGCGCCCGGTTGTGACGGCTTCGATGATGTAGGAGCAGTACTCGACGCTGCGCCTTTCAATGATCGTGGATTCGTACCGGAGCGGGTCGTCGGCCGCGTACCGGTCAGCAATCGTGCGGCACCAGTTGTAATAGGCGCCGCTCTCGCCGCCGAAACTGGGTTCGTCGCAGTAGGCTTCCAGCGCTTCTTTGTTCTTGCGAAACCACGGCACGTATTCCGAGAGATGTCCGGTCGATTCGGTCATGAAGTAGCCGAAGTGGCGGAAGACCTCTCCGCGGACCTTTTCGTTCTTGTAGTATTCCGGTTTCTCGAAGACCTCGCGGAGCTTGGGATAGAGGTCGCGCCCTTTGTGTTCGAGCCGCAAGAACCAATCCATGTGATTGATGCCGCCGCACGTGTAGGTGATCTGGTCCTTGGGGACACCGCAGTAGCGGGAAATCAGGTCGAGGGTTGTCTGAACGCCGTGGCAGAGCCCGGCGAACGGGACACGGCTGGCCTTGCCCAAGGCGAGACAGTTCGCCGCCATGGGGTTGGCGTATTGCAGCATGATGGCGCCGGGCTTGGCCAAAGCCTCCATGTCGCGCGCAATGTCAACGAGGAGAGGGATGGAACGTAATCCGCGAAAAACGCCGCCTGGCCCCAGGGAATCGGCGATGCACTGGTCGATCCCATAGGCGAGGGGAATCCGGTAATCGAGTTCGAAGGCATCGACGCCGCCAACCTGGACCATCACAACGACGAAGTCGGCGCCACGAATCGCCTCATGGCGGTCGAGCGTGGCCCAAACCGAGCCGGGCAGGCCATTGTCACGGAGCATCCGGCGGCCGAACTCTTCCATGGAGCGGAGTTTGGGCTCGGTGCGGCTCATCAGGGCGAATTCCGCGCCGGCCAATTCGGGAGTAGCCATGATGTCGCTCATCAGCGTCTTGCAGAAGACAATGCTGCCGGCGCCGATCATGGCGATTTTCGGGGCGGGTTTCAGGCTCATGGCTAGAGTATGTATCACAATTCCTTGATCCCGCGGCGCCGGGCAAACGTAGGGCGGCGCTTTTGTCCGCGGCAAGAGCGTAGACTGATGGACGGAACGGAGACGCCGTTCATAGGAGGCATTTATGCCGGCAAGACTTACCTTCGCCATAGTCGCCGGAACGATGATGCTGCCCTTGCTGGGGGCCGAAGAACGCCCCTGCGTCGTGGCCGTTGATGTCGACAGCGTGGTGCACCCCGTAACAGTCGACATCCTTACCAATGCTATTCAGAAGGCGGGCCAGGAGAGGTGCCGGGCTCTGCTGGTGCGTCTGAATACGCCCGGAGGATTTTCCGACGCCACACGGGCGGCTGTGGAGAAGCTGGTATCGTCTCCGGTCCCGGTGATCACGTACGTGACGCCGAGCGGGGGCAGAGCGGCGTCGGCGGGCTTCTTCCTCCTGGAAGCGGGAGATGTCGCCGCCATGGCGCCGGGCACCAACACCGGCGCCGCGACACCGGTCATGATTGCCGGTACGCCCGACCCGGTGATGATGAAAAAGGTGGAGAACGATGCGCGCGCCTCTCTCCGCAGTTTGGTCGAACGGCGCAAGCGCAACAGCGCACTGGCGGAAAAGACGGTGAGCGAGAGCCGCTCGTTCACCGAGCAGGAGGCTCTGAAGGACGGGCTTATTGACCTCGTCGCGCGCGACACCAGCGATCTTCTGGCGCAGGTCAACGGGCGCGACGTCGAACGTTTTTCCGGGGAACACCAACACCTCGACGTAGGTGGGGCCAGGGTGATTGTTTACGAACGGTCGCTCCGCCAGAAAATACAGGTCGGCCTAAGCAACCCGACCCTGGCGCTGGCCATCCTGCTGCTTGGCGCCGTTGGCCTATACCTGGAATTCACAACGCCGGGCGCGGTTGTTCCGGGTGTGGCGGGCGGCATTCTCCTGCTTGTCGGCCTGACTGCGTTTTCGGTGATCCCGGTGACGTGGACCGGCGTCGGGTTGATTCTGCTGGCCCTAACGTTGTTCGCCCTGGAGGCGATCGTCACCTCGCACGGAGTTCTGGGCATCGGCGGCGCCGTGGCGCTTGTCCTCGGGGCGATGCTTCTCGTGGACAGTCCCGCGCCGGAGATGCGGATCGGCTTTGGTTCCGCGCTGGGGCTGGCGCTGCCATTTGCCGCGATCACATTGTTCCTGGCCACGCTGGTGGTTCAGGCGCGCCGGCGTCCTCCGGAAACCGGGCGTGAAGCGCTGGTCGGGATGCTTGCCAGGACGATGACCCCGCTGGCGCCGGAAGGGGTGATTCTGCTCCGCGGCGAGACGTGGTCGGCGCGTTCCGCCGTGCCGGTCCCGGAGGGCAAGGCTGTCCGGGTGCTAAAAGTGCAAGGTTTGGAAGCAGAGGTTGAACCTGTCGATTCAGATGAGCCGCAGCAGCAGATATAGGAGAACCAATCATGTCCGAAGTGTCGATGGTCGCAATCCTGATTGTCGCGATTTACCTGATCTCATCGATCAAGGTGTTGCGTGAATACGAGCGTGGTGTGATTTTCCGGTTGGGCAGGGTTCTGCCCGATCCGAAAGGGCCGGGGATCATTCTGGTCTTTGCCCCGATCGACCGGATCGTGCGGATCTCTCTGCGGATCGAGACCTTGGAGGTGCCGCCACAAGATGTCGTAACGCATGACAACGTCACCGTCAAGGTAAACGCGGTGGTGTTCTTCCGGGTTGTCGACCCGAAGCTTGCCGTGCTGGAAGTTTCCAACTTCCTGTTCGCCACGTCTCAACTGGCGCAAACGACTCTCCGCAGCGTGCTGGGTGAGGTGGATCTGGACGAGTTGCTCAGCAATCGCGAAAAACTAAACGCCCGCTTGCAAACGATCCTGGACCGGCACACGGCGGGCTGGGGCGTGAAAGTAACCATGGTGGAGGTCAAGCAGGTGGATTTGCCGGACTCAATGGTTCGCGCCATTGCGCGGCAGGCGGAAGCCGAACGCGAGCGGCGGGCCAAGGTGATTCACGCCGAAGGCGAGTTCATGGCGGCCGAGCGCCTGGCACAGGCCGCGCAGGTGATCGCGCGCCAACCCGTCGCCATACAGTTGCGGTACCTGCAGACCTTGGTGGAGATTGGATCGGAAAAAAACACGACCGTGGTCTTCCCGCTTCCAATCGACATTTTTCAAGGCTTCATGACGGCGATGAACCGCGACGGCGGCACGCCTGTTCAGGTGCAGGCGCCGGAATCGCCAGGTAGCGTCTAACCCGATCGGATCCGGCACGCCCGGATGCACTTTCCTTGAGGAATGGGCTAGTCTTAAGTAAGCTTAATGTGACTACTCTGGGTGGTGCGCTCACATTACTCCTGTTGTGTCTCGGGGATGACGAGGCTACGTCCCGGCGGGACGTGATCGAGAACCTGCGCAATCGCAAAGACTTGGCGCTACGTCCGGAGACTCTCAACAAACCTGAAACTTTTGCCAGGCGAGTTCAGGACCAGGACTATCTGAAGAAGTTCCGGGAGGGGTATCACGGCTGGCGGTTCAAGTTGGGAAACCTGGCTACCGGCGCGGGATTTGCCATCGGTCCGGAGTATCACGCCGACCGGTTGATGCACGGCAGGGTGAAGGCTCGATTCTCCGTGCAGGGCGCCACGAGCCTTTCCTGGAAGACTGAGACGCACTGGGAGGCTCCGCGATTCGCGAACAACTGGCTGGGCTGGGACTTTCTGGCGGCGTATCGCGATTACAACCGGATTGACTACTATGGACCCGGGCCGGATTCGACCAAAGGCGGGCGCAGCAACTACCGGCTTGAGGACACCTCATGGGAAACGCAACTGGTCTTGCGCAGGCTTCCGCGGTCGCGGTTGGGCGGCGTGGTTGGTTATTCGTGGTTCAACGTCGGTCCGGGGAAGCGCGACGGAGTGATTTCGACGGACCAGGCGTTCGGACCGGCACTGGCTCCGGGGATCAACCGGCAAACCAATTTCCTCACCTACGGTTTGTTCTATCAGTTCGACTATCGCGACAACCCCGCGGGTCCGAAGAGCGGCGGCAACTACGTCCTGCAGCAGACCTGGTACCGAGACAATGTCTATGGCGCATTCGGATTCCGGCGGCTCGATCTGGACCTGCAACAATACATCGCAATGTTCAATGGGACACATCGCTTTGCGCTGCGCGCCAAAACAGTCCTTACGGACACCGATGGCCTGGAGGTGGTTCCTTTCTACCTTCAGCCGATCCTCGGGGGTTCTGATGACTTGCGAGGTTTCCGGCCGTACCGGTTCCGGGACCGGAACATGCTTGTGCTGAACGGTGAGTACCGCTGGGAGGTGTTTTCAGGTTTGGACGGTGCGCTGTTTGTGGATGGCGGAAAGGTATTCCCCCGGCGTGGCTTTCTGAACCTCAACGACCTGGAAGGCGCTTATGGTTTTGGACTGCGTTTCAACGCGAAGAACACGACGTTCTTGCGGCTGGACGTGGGATTCAGCCACGAAGGCTGGCAGATCTGGTTCAAGTTCAACGATCCTTTTCTGCCGCGCCGGTTCGGCGCCACGCGTCAACAACCGATCTACTAGGAGTCGCGATGCGAATGAGACTGGCCGCTGTGCTCTTGTTTGGGATAGCTGGTTCGGCGGCCGGGCAGCGTTTCTATGAGGATGACCCGCTGACAGCCGAACCGCCGCCGCGCGCCGTTACCAGTGCGCGGGCGCGCAAGTTGAGCGACTACTACGACGTTGTGATCAACAGCGTCGCCACGCCCGGCGCGCGGCAGCCTGAGCGGGGGCGGCGCGTGCGCGCCACCAACGTGAACACCATGGGCGAACCTCTCGCAGGTTCCTGGTATGCGAGGCGCCACTATTACAAGCGGATGAACCTGGACGAGTTGACGCAGGTCCCTGGAGGATATCCTCCACCAGACTCGAGTTCTCCCTGGCTGATTGTTGCCGCCAAGACTGAGGGCATCACGCCTGGCTTCGTCGTCGTCGATAGCAGCAAGCGCAAGTTCTTCGTCAAACTCGATCCGCTATCGAACGCTGAGATGGCCACCGGCGCCGAAGCGATCGCGACCCGAATCTTTTACGCGCTGGGCTACCATGTTCCGGCGAACTTCCTGGTGGAAGTCGACCCCAAGATGCTCGATGTGGACGAGCGCGTGAGTTTCAACGATCCGCAGACTGGCATGGTGCGGAGGATGACGCGCATGGATCTGGAGGAAGTACTTTGGAAGGCGCCGAAGACCAAGTCAGGAAAATACCGGGTGACAGCGAGCCTGGCGTTGGAAGGCAAGCCGCTGGGTCCGTTTCGCTATCACGGGACTCGTTCCGATGACCCGAACGACGTATTCCCGCATGAGCACCACCGGGAGTTACGCGGACTCCACGTTTTTTGCGCATGGTTGAACCACGACGATTCGCGCGCCATCAACACGCTCGATACGCTCGTCGAAGACGGTGCGCCACACCTGAGGCATCACCTGATCGATTTCGGATCGACGATGGGGAGCGCGAGCGAACGCTGGGACAGCGCCCGCGAGGGCGGGGACTACATGTTCGGGTGGCGCCGGGCGGCGGTCCAACTGTTTTCGCTCGGGCTCGTCATTCCCGAATGGGCCAGGGCCAGTTATCCACGCCTGCCGGGCGTGGGACGATTCGAGGCTGAACGGTTTGACCCGGACGATTGGAAGCCACAGTACCCCAATCCGGCATTCAACAACAGGTTGGCCGATGACGAGTTCTGGGCGGCAAAACAGGTGGCGAAGTTTACTGACGAGGAACTTCTGGCCATCGTCAAAACCGCGCAGTACAGCGACGCACGCTCCGAACGCTACATTTTTGACACCTTACGGGCAAGGCGCGACAAGATCGTCGGGGTCTACTTTGCCAAAGTGCTGCCGCTCGACCGCTTCCGAATCGAAAACAACGAGCTAATGTGGGACTTGCCGGGTTCGAGCTATGGAATCACGGTGGGCTCGCTGAACGTTCAGTGGTTCGAATTCCACAATGGCAGTTCCCTGAGTACCCCTCTTGGCTTCAACGGAGAAGTGATACCAACCGGGCGCTCGAACGGGTACCTGCGAGCGGAAGTAACCGCCCAAAGCCGTCCCGGGCAGAGCATCGACGTCTATGTCCGCTTACGTGGCGGAAGGCCGTCGCTCGTGGGTGTTGAGTATCAATGGCCGGAATCGGGAGACGTCCTGTGCGAGGCGCCGATGCTGGCTGGAAATTCCGAAGCTACACCACCGCCCCGAGGCCAGGACCGTTAATCTCGCTGGTCTTCATGTAGCCGTCCTTGATGATGAAGATGCCGGGAAAGCGTTTCTCCCACCCCGCGTTGGCTTTGGGGACGTATTGCCGCGCATTGGCCTCAATCGCCGCGACACCCGGAACGTGGGCGGCGACACCCGCCGAGTGAATCAGGGACGCACCCGGACAAGTCAGGTCCTGGACGCAGAGAAACATCTTGTATTTTTGCGCCGCGGCGGCCATCAGCATCGCCTGTGACTGGCCTTTGCAGGCCTTGAGAGCGGCGCCGGTGTAGCCCATTTCCCGGGCCAGCAGCAGGTTCTCCAGGTCCGTCAACGATTCGTCGATCACCACCGGGCGCAATTTCGACGCCTCGTGCATGACATTCCGGCGATCCTTGCGCAGGTCGCGGGCGGTCGGTTGCTCGACATACTGAATCCGGTTGAAGCCGTCCGGCGCCTTCTCTTTCACCTGCCGCAGCATGTCCATGAGATACGCGACGTTTGGGCAGCGCTCGTTGAAATCGAGCGAGTACTTCCAATCAGCGGCGCCGCGTTTGCGCATCACCTCGCTTGCGACCCGGTCAATGGTCAGCACGCGGTCGCGGTCCCAGGCGAGATTATCGCCGTTCAGCTTGATCTTGATATGGGAAAGGCCGTTGAAGTTGATCCATTCGGGAAGCGTTTCCGGCAAGCCGTCATTCAGCCGTTTGGCGATGTCGCTATCGACAATCGGATCGACGGCGCCGACCAGATGGTATAGCGGCATGCGGGGCTTGGGCTCGGGCAGCACGTAACGATCGAGAGTTTCGCCCTTGAAATCCGAGCCGAGATATCGTGACAAGTCTTCCCGCAGGAATTCGCGAGTGTATGTCTGGTAGGTGCTCCGCCCATACAGTTTGCCGTAGGCGTCGGCCACCGCCGCCTCAAACGGGCTGCCCGTCACCAGGGTGCAGAGCTTGGGGATTGGTTCGGCCAGTTTGAGTTCGGCGGACACTTCGGAAGCGGCTTTCAGCCACGACGGTTCCAGTTGGTGGTTGATTTCGACGGGGTGCGCGTAGTCCTTGTAGCCGGCATAAGTCGCTTGAATGCGTTTGGCCAGCGCCGTCATGGCCGCCAGGGTGTCGTCGTACTTGAGAACTCTCGAGGGAAACGACCAGATATTTCCGAGCGGCATGGAACCGAAGCCCCGGGCTGACTTGCCCGCGCGGTTCCGAACCCTGCAATGGACATTCAGCAGGCTGACGCGATCCACGATGTTGCCGCCGAACTTCATTGGGGCGCGATAGTGGAAATCCTCTTCACTGGTGGTAATCTCGTCAATCCGGATGTCGTTGGGGTTGGCGTCCAGGAGCATAAACGCTGAAGTGCCCAGAAAGGACCGGCGGCTAACGGCTGAGGTCATGATCGCTATTCAGTTTATCGGGGCCGGGCTTGCGGAACCACTCCGTGGCCTTGATCAGTATAAACAGCGACACGAACAGGCCGAGAGCGCCGAAGCCAAGATCGCGGGCGTGCAGTTTGAGCCACGCCCCCGCATCCGCGCCTAAGGAGCGTCCGAGGTAGGCCAGTCCGAAATAGCGCGGAATGCGGCCCAGTGCCATGGCCGCCATAAATGCAACCGGATTGACCCCGAACGCGCCCGAACAAATGACAAACACCTTCATGGGCAACGGAATGATCGGCACGAGCGCCGGAACAAAAACGGTGACCAGACCATAGCGGCCAAACCAGCGGCGAAAACGCGCGCCGCCACCCCCGCGGGTGTGCTTGTCCAGAAATGTCTCGCCGCCCTTGCGGGCGATACGGTAGAGAATGTATGTACCAATCAGAGAGCCGGTCACCGCCAGGGTGGCGCTCAAGTACGCGGCGCCCGGCTGCTTCCAGGACAGAAACAGCAGGACGTAATCCAATCCGCCAGGGTTGGGGAGACCCGCGGAATCGATCAGGGCGATAACAAACACTCCCAACGGGCCCCAGGTCACCAGAGTGTCGATAATTCGCTTCACAATCGATATCAGGTTGACAGATTCGGCGCATTACCGGCTTCCGGCGCGCCGGCCATGTCGAGCAACTGCCGCTCGTCGAGCACCGCGATTCCCAGTTCTCTCGCCTTGTCGAGCTTTGAACCCGCCTCTTGACC
This sequence comes from Bryobacterales bacterium, assembly GCA_020851655.1. GTDB lineage: Bacteria > Acidobacteriota > Terriglobia > Bryobacterales > Bryobacteraceae > JADZCI01. The sequence continues at coordinate 7,121 of JADZCI010000072.1, read as the reverse complement.
CGCGACCACGAAGCTGGTCTTCCGGCTCACGGATCCTGCCACTTTACCCCCGGCGGCCTCAATCCGCGTCTTAGCTTCTTCCCGAGTGAGGTTCGGCAACGTGCCGGTCAGGACAAACGTCATCCCCTTCAGTGGACCGGCCTGAGCGCGGTTTACGGTCCCAGTAAACTGCAAGCCCGCCCGGCGCAAGCGTTCGATCAATTGGCGGTTGTTCGGCTCGTGGAAGAAGCGCTGGATGCTCTCGGCGACTTTTGGTCCAACTTCCTCGACTCCCTTGAGGGTGTCCGCGCCGGCCTGGGCGATGGCATCGAGATCGCCGAACGCATCCGCCAGAAAGGAGGCGGTGCGTTCGCCGACGAAAGGAATTCCAAGACCTGTCAAGACGCGCGCCAGAGGCCGATTCTTGGAGGCCTCAATGTTGGCCAGGATCTTGCTCGCTGACTTCTCGCCCATCCTCTGTAAACCGGTCAGGGTCGCGAGGTTCAAAGAATAGAGGTCGGCGACGTTCTTGACGATTCCGGCATTGACCAGTTGTTCAACCAGCGCGTCGCCCATGCCATCGATTTCCATCACGCCGCGGGCGGCGAAATGCCGTACTGATTCCTTGAGCCGGGCCGGGCAGTTTGTGTTCAAGCAGCGCCGCGCGGCCTCGCCTTCGGCTCGCACCACTTCGGACTGGCAGACCGGACAGCGGTCTGGCATTTCGAAGGGGATATCGCGAGGTCCGGGGGAAGCGACGCGAAGTATCTTGGGTATGACGTCGCCGCTTCGCTCCAGCACGACACGGTCCCCGATATGGAGGTCAAGACGGCGGATTTCGTCCTCGTTGTGAAGGGTGGCGTTGGCCACCGTTACACCGCTGACGATGACTGGCCGGAGGCGGGCGACCGGAGTCAGCGCGCCGGTGCGTCCAACCTGGACTTCGATGCCCTCCAGCGTAGTTTCCGCCTGGCGAGCCGGGAACTTGAAGGCGATGGCCCAGCGCGGCGCTTTGGCCGTCCACCCCAGCGCCTGCTGTTGCCCGACGGAATCGACCTTCGCGACGATACCATCGATCTCATAGGGGAGGCTGTCGCGCCGTTCTTCCCATTTGCGGCAGAATTCCCGCAGCTCCTCCACGTTCTGAACCAGTGCGCGGTTCGGATTGACTTTGAATCCCATGGAGTCCAGCGCCTCGAGGGACTGCCAGTGGCTGGGATATGCCGGAGCCCCGTCGACGAGCACGAAGTAAGTATGAAATTCAAGCTGGCGCGCAGCCGTGATCGAAGGGTCGAGAATGCGCAGGGAGCCGGCGGCGGAGTTCCGGGGGTTGGCGTAGAGCGGCAGCCCCAGCAATTGGCGTTCTTCATTCAGGCGGTGGAAGGCGCGCCGGGTCATCATGACTTCGCCGCGAACCTCAAAACGTGGGAAGGCGGGCTTGACCCGCAGCGGCAGACTGCGTATGGTGCGCGCGTTCTCGGTGACGTCCTCCCCCGTGAGGCCATCGCCGCGGGTGACGGCGAGGCGGAACTGCCCATCCTCGTAGTGAGCCGCCATCGAGAGGCCGTCAAGCTTGAGTTCCGCCACGTACTGATAGGGCGCGCCTCGCAGGAGTTCATTGACGCGGTGGTCGAACTCTCGCAATTCGCCGTCGTTCAGGGCATTGTCGAGGCTCAACATTGCCGAGCTATGGCGGACCTTGACGAATCCCTCACGCGGCTTTCCGCCGACCCGCTGGGTGGGAGAATCGGGCGTCACCAGATCAGGGTGCGCTTGCTCCAAAGACTGGAGCGTGCGCATCAACGCATCATATTCGGCGTCGGATATTTCCGGGCGGTCGAGGACATAGTAAAGACGTTCATGGCGGCGGAGTTCTTTTCGAAGTCGCTCGATTTCCCGTAAGGCAGATGCGGCCATCGCTACCTATAATGGTAACGTCGCCGGGCCCGCGTGAAGGTCCTCGCGTCACCGGGCGCACTCCACCTAACTTGAACAATTACAATCGCTTCCAGAACGTCTTTCTCATTTACAACCCCGTTGCTGGAAAGCTGGTCAGGAATCCGCGCCTGCTGGGGAGCGCGATCGGGTTGCTCAAAGAGCAGTTCGGCCCGGTGGAGCTTTCTCCGACGACGGGTCCCCGCACGGCGACAGCCATCGCCGGCGAATGCGTGAGGCGCGGCGCGGACCTGGTTGTTGTCCTGGGCGGAGACGGCACGCTGAACGAGGTCCTGAACGGTCTGGTGGGGACGGGAGTCTGCTGTGCCGCCCTGCCTGGCGGTACGGCCAACGTGCTCGGCATCGAGATTGGCGCCGGGGCGGATGTCAAGCGGGCGATTCGAGGGTTGCCGGAGCGTGTCCCTTACTCTGTACCGCTCGGCGTCATGAGGACGGCGAGCGGAGAGGCGCGCTACTTTCTGCTGATGGCCGGCGCCGGAATCGATGCCGTGATCGTGAATCGCGTCAATGCGGCGCTCAAGCGCAAGGTTGGGAAAGCGGCATATTGGGTGGGCGGATTTTCATTGCTCGGTTCGCCGCTCGACGAATTCGAGGTCTGCATAAACGGTGTGAGCTACCGGGCCAGTTTCGCGCTGGCAAGCCGGGTGCGGAACTATGGCGGCGACTTGACGATCGCCACCAGCGCCAACCTGTTGCATCCCGAGTTTGAAGTGGTGCTGTTTGAAGGCAGGAGCACGTTCCGGTATCTGAAGTATTTCGCCGGCGTGCTGACCCGAACCGCCAAGAAGATGTCAGGGGTTCACTATCTGCGCGGCGCCAAACTGGAATTGCGCCCTTGCGGCAAGGAAAGCCCGATTCAACTGGATGGAGAAGCGGCGGGACAACTTCCTGTGACCATCGAAATCGCCGCCGAGCGCGTGACGATGCTGCTTCCCAGGGAGTTTGTGGCGCGGCGGGAAATGGGCGCCGGCCCGATCTCGTTACAATAAGCGCAGGTGCCTGCCAAGGGCATCCCTTCAGGTCTGCCACCCGTGCAAGATTTCATCCGGATTCGTGGCGCACGCGTCCACAACCTCAAGAACCTGAGTGTCTCGATCCCACACAACCAGTTGACGGTGGTGACGGGAGTCTCCGGTTCGGGTAAGTCGTCGCTGGTGTTCGACACGATCTATGCCGAAGGCCAGCGCCGCTACGTGGAGTCGCTGTCCGCGTACGCACGGCAGTTTCTGGAGCGCATGGAAAAGCCGGACGTGGACGAGATCGATGGGATCGCGCCACCGGTCGCCATTCGACAGAAGAACACGACTCGCAATCCGCGCTCGACGGTTGCGACCGCAACTGAGATCTACGATTTCTTGCGGCTGCTCTTTGCGCGCGCGGGCGAGACGTTTTGTCCGCAATGCGGAAACAAGGTTGAGCCCGACACGGTAGACCCGGTGGCGCAGAGGATGCTCGCCCAAGCGGAGGGTTCACGCTGGTACGCGCTGTTCCCCGTGCTGAGTTCCAAGACCGGAGACGCGGCGGCGTTGCGCGACCACTTGTCCGATCTCAGAAAGCGAGGATTCACCCGGCTGTATCAGGCAGGGAAGACGTTCGAATTCTCCACGCCGGAGTCGCTGCTGGACGTCGATTTCACACGGCCCGTATACGTGCTGGTGGACCGTTTGGTGATACACGGCGGCTTGAAGCAGCGCCTCGTGGACACGGTGGAGATCTGCTACCGCGAGGCGGGAGAGGTGATTTTTGAACAAGCCGCCGAGGCGTCTCCATTGGTGCTCCGGTTTAGCGAGAAGTTCGCCTGCAAGACGTGCGGAATTGAGTTTCTGACACCGGAACCGCAGTTGTTCAGTTTCAACAATCCGTACGGCGCATGCCCCCGGTGCCAGGGTTTCGGCAACACCATTGACTATGACATGGAACTGGTGATTCCCGACCCTTCGCTCTCGATCGAAGAGGGCGCGGTGAACCCCTGGACCAAGCCGCAATACGGCTGGATGATGGACAAATTCCAGTCGAAGTATGGAAGCAAGGTGCGGCTGCACGTCCCGTACTGTGACTTGCGAGCGGCCGAAAGGGCACTGGTGCTCAAGGCGGTGCGGGAATTCTTCGCCGAGGTGGAGCAGAAGAAATACAAGGTTCACGTCCGGGTGTTCCTGGCGCGGTACCGCGGCTATACCGAATGCGCCGACTGCGGCGGATCACGCCTGCGCAAGGAGGCGATCAACGTCAGGGTGGGCGGCAAGACGATCGCTGAAATCGCCAGGATGAACATCGCGCGCGCCTACGGCTTCTTCGAGACGATCGAGTTGCCTCCGCACATTGGCGCCATCGCCGGCAGGCTGATGGTGGAAATCCGCCAGCGCCTGCAATTCCTCAACGATGTTGGCCTCGAGTATCTGACGATGGATCGCTTGTCGGCTACGCTGTCCGGAGGAGAAGCCCAGAGGATTCAACTTGCGACGTGCCTGGGTTCGCGGCTGGTTGGCGCGACGTACGTGCTCGATGAGCCGTCCATCGGTCTGCACTCGCGTGACACCGCCAGGCTGGTGCGTATTCTTGAGGACCTGCGGGACCTGGGCAACACGATTCTGGTGGTGGAGCACGACGCCGACGTCATGCGCTCCGCCGATCACATTCTCGACCTGGGTCCGGGCGCTGGTGAACTGGGCGGCCAGATCACGTTTGAAGGCAATCTCCAGCGGATGCTCAAAGCCGGCCGCAACGGATCCGGTTCCCTTACGGGCCGGTACCTGACCGGTGAGAAGAAGACGTCGCACAAGACCGAGCGCCGCGCCGTGAACCCGAAACGGACCGTGCGGTTTCTGGGCGCCCGTGCGCACAACCTCAAGAACATTGACGTCGAAATCCCTCTCGGGATGATGGTCGTGGTGACCGGCGTGTCCGGGTCGGGCAAGTCCACGCTGGTTCACGAGGTCATTCACAAGACGCTGGAGTCGCGCTATCGCAAAGATCTTTCCAAGGAACAGGGCGACGGCGGCGATACTGTGGAAAAACAGACCTGCCGCAAAGTGGAGAATGCGGAATTGGTTCACGAGCTCGTGCTGGTGGACCAATCGCCTATCGGGCGCACTCCACGGTCGAACCCGGTCACCTACAGCAAGGCCTTTGACCTGATCCGGGAAATTTTCGCGTCAACACCGGAAGCCGAACGCAGGGGTTATGCGGCGGGGCATTTTTCCTTCAACATTGCCGGCGGGCGCTGCGAGACCTGCCAGGGAGACGGCACCGTCACCGTCGAGATGCAATTCCTGGCGGATGTGGAACTGGTTTGCGAGGACTGCAAGGGTACCCGCTACAAGTCGAGTGTCCTGGAGGTAAAGTACCGCGGCAAGAACATCCACGAAGTCCTGCAGTTGACCATCCGCGAGGGCCTCCAATTCTTTGCGGATCATCCCAAACTGGTGGCGCGATTGAAACCGATGGCGGACGTTGGGCTCGGGTACCTGCGATTGGGACAGTCTGCGACCACGCTTTCCGGCGGCGAGGCGCAGCGGCTAAAACTGGCGTCACACCTCACGCAGAGCACCTCGAAAGGCATCTTGTACCTTTTCGATGAGCCCACGACCGGCCTGCACTTCGACGATATTGCGAAGCTTCTCGATGCGTTTGACCGCCTGATTCAGAACGGCGCCAGCCTGTTGATCATCGAACATAACCTTGAAGTGATCCGCCATGCGGACTGGGTGATCGACCTTGGCCCCGAGGGTGGCGAAAAGGGCGGCGAGATTGTGGTTCAAGGCACGCCCGAAACCGTGGCTGCTTGCGCCACCTCCCACACGGGCCGGTTCCTCAGGCGCCTTTCCGCCTAACGCCGCCTGTTTGAATGGGCGCGACGGGCCGCGACTCTGCCATGATCGACTCGTGAAAGAAACGGACCTGCTGAACGTTGGCGTGCTCGGCGCCGGGCCGATTTCCCAGGCGGCGCATTTTGAAGCCTGCCAGAAGGCGCGCAACGTGCGCCTCTTTGCGATCTGCGACCAGTCGAGCGAGCTGTTGGAAGCCGTCGGGGCAATCTACCAGCCCGAGAAACGATACCGCGAATTCGACGAGATGCTGGCCGATTCCGACATCCATGCGGTGATCGTTGCGACCGCGGACCAGTTTCACGTGGCGCAATGCAGGGCAGCCTTGCGAGCGGGGAAGCATGTCCTGGTGGAAAAGCCGCTTGGTGTTTCAGTTGAGGAAATCGCGGAGTTGGGTGCGGAGGTGGAGCAGACCGGGTTAGTCCTGCAGGCCGGCCACAACCGCCGCTTCGATCCCGGGGTGGCTCACGCCCATTCCTTTGTCCAGGACGAACTCGGGCGCATGCAATCGTATCGAGGCTGGTATCGCGATTCCACTTCGAGATATGCAATGACGGACAACCTTCAACCTCTCATCCGCCACAGCTCGCAAGCCAGGCGTCCGGAAGGCGACCCGAAACGCGACCGCGAGAAATACTTTCTGCTGACGCACGGGAGCCACCTCCTCGATACGGGGCGCTTCCTGGCGGGCGAGATCACCGCGGTACGCGCCCGCCACAACGAATCCTTTGGCGCGCATTGCTGGTTCATCGAACTGACATTTGCCAGCGGCGCGCTGGGACATGCCGAGCTGACCGTGCCGTGCCGTGGGGACTTTGAAGAGGGGTTTGACATCGGCGGCGAGTTCGGCAGTGTGCGGGGGCGGCTTCCGCTCACCTGGTATCACAAGTGCGGTGAAGTGGAGTGTTTTTCGGTGCGTGACGGAATGTATCGCAGGCCGCTCGGGGCGGACGCGTTTTCGTACCGGCTTCAGGTGGAAGCGTTCGCGGATGTGATCCTGCGCGGCGTGCGCCAGACGGGCGCTGGTGTTGGCGATGGGCTTGCGTGTATGCAAGCCCTGGTGGCTGTCGCCCGTTCGGTTGAACAAGGTGCAACGGTTCAACTTCGCGACGTCACCGGAGGGGTCTGAAGGTGAGACTCGGGATTTTCAGCAAGACGTTTGTTCGTTCTTCGCTCGGCGAGACCCTGGATGCTGTGCGAGCTGGCGGAATCAGTTTGGTGCAGCTTAACCTTGTGTCGGCGTCGCTGCCGAGCATGCCGTCGCGGCTCACGGACGGGGACTGTGACCGGATCCGCGGAGAAATGGAGAAGCGGGGAATCACGAACGCGGTTCTCTCGGCAACATTCAACATCATCCATCCG
>JADZCI010000071.1 GCA_020851655.1 Bryobacterales bacterium | reverse complement strand
GGTGACGTCCGTAAAGGTACCCTTTCCGTCGTTGGCGAACAGGCGGTTGGAGTACTTCGCGGAGTCCTTTTGGAGGGTCCGGATATCGGCGCCGTTGGTGAAGAAGATATCCAGGTCGCCGTCGTTGTCGAAATCGAGAATCGCGACACCGCCAGCCATGGTTTCCGGCGCGTGACGCAAGGGAGTTTCCGAACTTTCCAGTTGGAAGCCGACCGCCTGGAACGAAAACCGGATGGGGCATTCGGGCGCCTGGGCCGGCAGCCCAAGCTGGACTCCGGCGAGAGCCAAGCGGGAGAGCGCGCGGAACCGGGGCGAAGTCAACATCCGGACAGCCCATTATAGCGGCGGTCTGGCGCGGGAAGGTCTGCCCAGGATTGCTAGAATCGATAAGTTCAGGGTCCCGATCTTGACGAATCCTTCAGTTGCTGGCAGCCGCGCCGCGCCTGCCTTTCTCGAACATGGAGCGCGGTGGTTTTTGTCTTCGGGTATTCAAGAGACCGGGGGCGGCGTTGCGAGGTATTTTCTGGCGGAAGCCGGGCGGAATGCGCGCATCTCGACCGAGATCACCGGGTACGCGGTCAGCGCGCTGCTCGAACTGCACGGTCGCGGAGGTGGCGAGCGCTTGCGCGAAGCCGGGTTGAAGGCGGCCGGCTTTCTGCTCAGGGCGTGGCAGGTTGACATCGCCGCCATGCCGTTTGAATGGGCGGCAAACGGCGATGTGCCCGAGAATCACACCTACTTCTTCGACTGCGGCATCATTGCGCGAGGGTTGCTGCGAGCGTGGCGCGAGACCGCCGAACACAAGTACCTGCAAGGGGCATACAACTGCGGCGAGGCGATGCTTCGCGACTTTGTGAATGGCGCCGACATTGACCCCATCCTGGCGCTGCCTGGCAAGGAGCCTCTGCCGCGCGAGCCGCGGTGGAGCCGGAGTTCGGCTTGCTATCAGGCAAAGCCGGCGCTGGCCTGGCTCGAACTGGCGGACGTTACGCGGGACGACCGCTTCCGGCAGGCATTCGAGACGACGCTGGCGCGTAGCCTGGCGGATCATTTGTCCTTTGCGGAGCAGGCCGGGACACGCGCCCAAGTGATGGACCGGCTTCACGCGTACTCGTACTTTCTGGAGGCGCTTCTGGCTGTAGCGGAGCGGCCGGAAGTTGCGGCGGCGCTCGGCGCCGGTATCGCGCAAACCGCGGCGCTCTTACGCGCGATTGGACCGGAGTTTGTTCGCGCGGACGTGTGCGCACAGTTGCTTCGCGTGCGGTTGTACGCCCATGGGTTGGATGCTGTCGTGCTGGACGAGGCGGCTGCCGCGGAAGAAGCGCGGTGGACCGCGTCGTTTCAGATTACGAGCGATGACCCGCGATTTGACGGAGGATTCTGGTTTGGACGGCGCGAAGGAATCGTCGCTCCGTTCGTCAACCCGGTTTCGGCAGCGTTCAGCTTGCAGGCGCTCGCCCAATGGCACGATGCGCAAGCCGGAGCATTTCCCACCAATTGGCACGATCTGATTTGACCGCGGGCCGGGTCCTGGTGGCGTTTGCGTCGTCAACCAGCGACCTGCTGCCGACGCTGATCGAGAAGCTGCGCGAAATCGGTCCCGGGCTGCCTCTGTACGTGGTTTCGGAGTATCAGCCGCCCGAGGGGGAGTGGATTCTCTATCATCCCTACCGCAGCGTGGAGCAGAACCTGGCGCGGTTCCGGGATATTCTCAAGGACAAGACCATAGCGTATTCGGCGATTGTGCTGCAACCGCGGCAGCCGTACTGGAAACTGCGCTGGCTCGGGTTCCGGCTGGCGCCATGGCGGCTGTTGGTGTTCAACGAGAACCTGGATCACTACCGGCTCCATCCGCGATCGATTCCGAACATCCTGCGGCACGTGCGATGGCGGGCCAAGAACTTCTACGAGTGGGAAACGAATCCTGGCGGCTGGCTGTACACACAAGTCTGGCGGCTCTTTCATCCACGGGCTTACCGCCGTCCAGTGTATTGGCGGCTGGCGCGGTTGGCAGGCAAGCGGGCCGCGGCGCGCAAATCAACGGTTGCTCCAGAGCCTGTGAGCAGCGTGGGAGAAAGCGGCGTTTCGGTCGTGATACCGAGCCGCAACGGACGGACACTGCTGGAGGCGCTACTTCCGGGGCTGGTGCGCGAGTTGGAGGGGATTCCGTCAGAGATCCGGATCGTGGATAACGGCTCCGATGACGGAACCAGCTCATGGCTGGCGGAAGCCTATCCGCAAGTCCGGGTTGAGACGAGCAAGGAGCCGCTCTCGTTTGCGGCAGCGGTCAACCGCGGACGTGGCGCGGCGCGATACTCGCGAGTCTGTCTACTGAACAACGACATGGTTCTCGATCCGGGGTTCTTCGCGCCGCTGCTGGCCGCGTTCGATCAAGTTCCGGACCTGTTTTGCGCAACGGCGCAGATTCTGTTTCCGCCCGGCATCCGGCGCGAGGAGACGGGCAAGGCGGTATGGACTCGAGAGCGCCACGCCAAGGATTTTCCCATCCGCTGCGACCTGCCGGTCGAGGGGGAAAATCTTTCCTACGTACTTTACGGCAGCGGTGGCTGTTCGATGTACGATGCCGCCAAGCTGAGCGCCATTGGAGGTTTTGGCGAGGTGTTTGAACCCGCCTATGTGGAGGACCTGGACGTGGGCTATCGCGGCTGGCAGCGAGGCTGGCCGACGGTGTTTGTGGCGCCGTCCAGGGTGACGCATTTCCATCGGTCAACGACGAAGAGGTATTTCAGCCCGGAGCAGATTCAGTTTGCGGTGGAGAGAAACTACCTTCGGTTTCTGGCGCGCAGCGTCGCCGAGCCGGCCGCGTTTGCGCGGCACTGGAACGAGGCGTTGTGGCGGCTGAACTTGATCGCGGCGTCGGAACCTCCGCCCAAGTACGCGGTGGAGGCCATGCGGGCGGGCGCCGCGGCAGCCGGCTGGGTGGAACCTCTACCCACACCCGCGCTGACCGATGAGCAGATCCTGGCGCTCGGAAGCGGCGAGAGCGCCGTGTTCCGGGGCCGCGGCTCAAGCCACCGCGCGACGATTCTAGTTGCGAGTCCTTATCTTCCGTTTCCGTTGTCTCACGGCGGCGCGGTGCGAATGTATAACCTGATGCGCGAGGCCGCGCGTGATTTCCGGCAGGTGCTCATCGCCTTTACCGATGAACTCCGGACGCCACCCGCCGAACTGCTGGAAATCTTTGTCGAAGTGGTCCTGGTTCGCCGCAAGGGAAGCCACCTGCTCCGCATGACAGACCGGCCCGAGGTTGTCGAGGAATTCGATTCGCCGGTTTTTCACGCCGTGCTGGGGCAATTGATCCGCAAGTGGAACCCGGGACTCGTACAGTTGGAGTTCACACAGATGGCGCAGTATGCCAAGTCGTGCCTTGGCGTTCCAGCGCTGCTGGTGGAGCACGACGTCACGATCGATCTTTACGGGCAGTTGCTGCGGCAAGGCGAGACGTGGGAATTGCGGCAGCAGTACGAGCGCTGGCTGCGATTTGAGAAGCAGGCCTGGCGCGAAGTTGCCCGGGTGGTAACGATGTCGGAGAAGGACCGCGCGCTGATCACCGAGGGTCATCCGGTAACGCTCGCCAACGGCGTCGATCTGGAGCGCTTTCAGCCGTCCGACGAGGCGCCGGAGCCGAACCGGATCCTGTTTATCGGATCCTTTGCGCACCTGCCGAACCTGATGGCGGTCCAATTTTTCCTCAAAGAAGTGTGGCCGCAACTGGCGGAAGACCAGCCCGTTTTCCACATCATCGCGGGTTCGCGGCATAGGTACTTTTTGGATCTTTACAAAGACCGGGTTCCGGTGGACCTGAAGCAGCCGGGGATCGAGGTTGAGGATTTCGTGGCAGACGTGCGGCCGGCGTACCGCCGGGCGATGGTGGTGGTCGCACCCTTGCCGGCGTCGGCGGGAACCAACATCAAGGTGTTTGAGGCCATGGCGATGGGCAAAGCCATTGTGGCGACTCCGGCGGGCATCAACGGGTTGACGTTCGCAAGCGGCCAGGAAGCGCTGGTGGTGGATTCGGGCAGGGAAATGGCGGAGGCCATCCGGCGCGTGTTTCATGACGCGGGCTTGCGAGCGCGGCTGGAGAGCACGGCGCGCCAGACAGCGCAGCGCGATTGGAGCTGGCGGGAAATCGGGCGCCGCCAAAAGGCGCTTTATGAAGAAGTCATGGCCGGCGCGCCGCAATCACATAGTCGTAGCCGTTGAAGAACTTCTTGCGAAACTCTTCCGGAAGGCCGGCCGTTTCGGGAATCGCGGTCTGGCGGTAGGTGACCTTGATTTCTCCCAATCCGGCTTCTTCCAGGTAGAAGCCAAGCAGTTGCGCGGGCGCCGGGCGCGTGTGTGTCGGGTCGATGTAGAAGTGGGTGGCGAAAATTGCCAGGCACTCGGGGTTGGGCGTTTCAAACATCACGATTCCGCCCGGGTTCAGCTTGGCGGCGACCAGGCGCATTAGCTCCGGCAACAGGTCGGGCGGCAAGTGCTCGACAACCTGCGCGCAAAAGATTCCGTCGTACGCGGGTGTTTCGGGCGAAGCCAGGTAGTCGAACAGGTCGGCCTGAATGACATTGAGCCCCTTGGCGCGGCCGAGGGCGACAGCCTCGGCGCTGCCGTCGATGCCAACCGCATCGACGCCAGCGTCGCGCATGAGTTCCAGAAACTCGCCGCGTCCGCATCCGATGTCCAGGACATTTTTCGCGCCGCGGTAAGCGCCCGCATACGCCTTGAACTCTTCACGCACGTAGTCTTCGGGTCCGCGAAAGCGGGCGGCGAAGGCGATCGAATCGGCGGGTTCCGGCGCCGGGGACGATCCCGGGACAGGTTGCGGAGTAGGGCTGGGTGTTACTGAGACCGGGCCCGCGGTCATCTTCTGGCGGAGCAGGCGAAGCTCACTGTGAATGAGCCGCTCGGTGTCGAGACGAGCCTGCCGGAAGTCCTCCCACAAGCGTTTTTGGATGTCGGCTGAGTAGCGTGCCAGCGCGCCCTCGAAATCGCTGTGCTGAGCCTTGACCTGCTCCCGCATGGACTGATCCATTTGCACGGTGCGCTGGTGGAAAGCGGCCTCCAAGTCGGCCACTCCGCGCAGAAACTGAATCTCGTTGGTGGCGAGCTTGTGTTCCCACTCGCGGCGCCACTGGAGCCAGTGGCTTTCGATGTCGGCATTCTGGTAGGCCTGCTGCTCGCACACCTCGATCCGGCTCTTGAGTTGTTCGATGCGCGTGGACAGGTCCACGGCGAGACGGTTGAAGTCGTTGAGCGCGTCGAGGAGCGCCTGGGTCGAGTTGGTGGAAGCGCGGTTGAACTCGATCTGCCCGCGAAACATCCAGTTGAGCGCCCGCGTGGCCAGGCGTTTGAAGAACTGTATAACGTCGTTGAGCAAGCCGGGCGCCCTCGGATTGAGAACGCCGATTGCGGCAACCTTGGTTTCGGCGATGTCACGAGCTTTGTGAACCGCCTCAAGGTCGACCAGCACAAGGCCCGTCTTGCCATCGTTCACCGGGTAGCGCGCGGCGACACGGTCGCGAATGGCTTTGATCGCGGCGGAGAGGTCTTCGATCTTAGGCACGTCCACGTTTGCGGCTCCACGAGGCGGTGATTTTCGTATAGACGCCTCCACGGGGCGTGAATTCGCCGGTGACGGTGACGCTGACGGGCTTGCAAGCGGCGACGATATCCCGCAGAAACCGGTTGACGGCGTTCTCCTGGAAAATGCCGAGGTTCCGGTAAGCCAGCATGTACATCTTGAACGATTTCAGTTCGAGGCACAGCTTGCCGGGGATGTAGCGGACAGTGATGCTGCCGTGATCGGGCAACCCGGTGCGCGGGCACACCGAAGTAAACTCAGGCAATTCAATTTCGATTTCGTAGCCCGGGTACTGATTTTCCCAGCACTCGATTTCCGGCAGCGGAGCGTTGACTCCGGCGCGCGCGTGCTCATCGGTATAAGTTCTCTGCCTGGCCATTAGTAGTTAGTCCGCTGAAAGTGTCCGATTCAGTAAATCCAGAAACAGGCCGACGTCGGTAACAACGCCGACCGCCTGCCCCGTGCCCCGGTCGCTGACCTTTGTCGCGACGGCGGGATTGATGTCCACGCAGACAATTTTGACCCATCCGGGAAGCATGTTGCCCGTGGCGATGGAGTGCAACATCGAACCGAGGCAAAGAACGAGTCCGGCGCCGCGGATCTGCGCGGCGTAGGCGTCCTGCGCGGCGTTCATGTCGGTGATGGTGTCGGGCAAAGGTCCGTCATCGCGAAGGCTGCCGGCGAGGACAAAGGGGACGCCGGTCCTCACGCATTCATAGAGGATTCCGCGGGTAAGGCGCCCGCTGTCCACCGCGCCCCGGATTCCGCCGCAATGGTAGATGGCGTTGATGGCGCGCATATGATTGCGGTGGCCGTGCTCTTCGTGCCGGCCATCGGAGATCCGGATGCCCAGAGACGTTCCCAGCATGGCCGCTTCGGCATCGTGAACGCCGAGCGCATTTCCGGCAAGCAGGCTCTGAACCCAACCGCCGCGGATCAGCGCGGCTAAGGACGGAGCACCGCCGGTATGGACGACCACCGGTCCGGCAACCACGATAATGCCCTGCCCTTGCGCCCGGACATGCCGCATCAAAGCCGCCGTCTGGCGCACGGCGGTCTCCACCTGCCGCTCGGATGAGATTCCATTCGACATGAAGGCGAACGCCATGCGGTCGCGTTCCTTCGATTCAGGAATGACGCGGATGCCGCGCACGCCCACCACAACGAGATCGCCCGCTTTCACGTCACGCAGCCGCCGGCAAGAGGGAACTCCGTTCTCGAGCACGATCAGCGCATCCATGCGTTGATTGCGCGCTTCCAGCCAGACGCCGCCATGACGGACGAGGGTGCGGTGGTTGGTGGTGGAGTAGAAATCTTCCGGAGCGCAGCAATCGCGCTCCACGGGCTTCAGCGCCGCGTCGCCCGTGTCGGCGGGAGTGCAGCCGAGTCCGAGCAACTGCGAGAGCATTTTCTCCAGACGTTCCTGATCCGGCGCTTCGACCCTCATCCGTAGCTGGGACGGTTCGCTGTTGGTGCGGCCGATATGGAACTTTTCCACTTCAAACCGGCCGCTGAATTCGACGACCGTGTCGAAGATTTGTTCCATGATGTGGGAGTCGATCAAGTGTCCCTCTGCCTCCACAACTTCCTGCGGGGGGACACGGGTGGTTTGGCTCATGCTGATACTCATTTCAGGATATCTGGTCATCTGATACGAGGCGCGCGGCGGCTTACAATGAGGCGTGGAGAACATCGAGATTGCGCGGTTGCTGGCCGAGACAGCCGACTTGATGGAGATCGCCGAGGAGGATTCGTTCCGGATCCGGAGCTACCGCAACGGAGCGAGCGCAATCGAAGGTTATCCGGAACGCATCGCCGATATTGTCAACCATCCCGAGAAGACGCTCACGTCGATTCCGGGGATCGGCAAGAGCCTGGCGCGGGCGGTTGAAGAGATTGTCGAGCGAGGCTCGTTTGAACGGCGCGACCAACTGCTCGAGAAGTATCCTCCGACGGCGCTCGAGTTACTCAGAATTCAAGGCCTGGGTCCCAAGAGCATTCGACTTATTTGGGACCATTTTCGAGTATCGACCGTCGACGCGCTGGAACAGTTATGCCGTGATCACAAACTCCAGACTTTGCCGCGCATGGGCGCCAAGCTGGAGGAGAAGGTTCTGCGGTCGATTTCACAGTACCGGCAAAGCAAGGGCCGGTTTCTGTTGAGCTTCGGCGCGCAGATTGTCGAAGACCTGACGGCGTTTCTGAAAGAGACGCCGGGCGTGGAGACGGTGACCGCGGCCGGCAGTTCCCGCCGCGGCAAAGAGACGATTGGCGACCTGGACATCCTGGTGACCGGGCCTGGGGCGGCAGCCGCGCTGGAACGATTCGTCACACACCCGAGGGTGAGCGAGGTGCTTGGTTCGGGTCCGAGCAAGACGAGCGCGCTGTTCGGTCTCGAGAAAATTCAGGTGGACATCAAAGCGGTGCCAACCGGCAGTTACGGCGCGGCGCTAATCTATTTCACCGGCAACAAGGAGCACAACATCGTGATCCGCAGCCGCGCACAGCGGATCGGTTTGACGCTGAACGAATACGACCTGGCCAAGGCCGACGGCGGCCAACGCGTGGCGAGTGAGACGGAGGAGGAGATCTACCAGGCGCTCGGCTTGCGCTGGATGGCGCCGGAGCTTCGCGAGAATCAAGGCGAGATCGAGGCCGCCGAGCAGGACCGGCTGCCGGTGTTGATTGAACCCGGCGAGATTCGCGGCGACCTGCACATGCACACCAGGGAGAGCGACGGACGCGCGACGCTGGAGGAAATGACGGAAGCCGCCCGGGCGCTCGGCTACGAGTACATCGCCATCACGGATCACTCCAAGGCGCTGGCGATGGCGAACGGACTCGATGAGCAGAGGGCTGTCGCGTTCGCGAAGCAGGTGCGGCAGTTCAACCGGGAAGACCGGGGAATCCGGGTCTTTTCCGGCCTGGAATGCGACATCTCGCGCGATGGCACGATGGACCTGGCTGAGGATGCGCTGGCGGAACTGGATTACGTGATCGGAAGCGTGCACAGCTACATGAACATCGAATCCGCGGAAATGACCGACCGCCTGCTGCGCGCGCTGGAAAGCCCGTCGCTCCAGACCATCGGGCATCCAACCGGACGGATTCTGCTGCACCGCGAAAGCTTCGCATTCGATTTCGAGAAGTTTGCGGCAAAGGCGGCGGAAAGCGGGGTGTGGCTCGAAATCAACGCCAGCCCGGAACGGCTCGACCTGCACGCCAGTCTCATTCGCGCGGCGAAGGCCCGCGGGGCGAAGTTCGTCATTTCGACCGACTCGCATCATCCCAGGCACCTGCTAAACATGCGCTTTGGCGTCACCATGGCGCGGCGCGGCTGGCTGGAACGAGCCGATGTGATGAACACGTTGAACGCGAAGCAATTCGCCAAGGCGATCGCATGATGAAACTGGTCAGTTCGAAAGAATTGTTAAAGACCAGGATCTTTACGATCACCGAGGATGTGGCTACCGACGGGCGGGGCTTCGTGATTCGGAAGCCGATTGTGCAGCATCCCGGCGCGGCGGTAATGATGGCCGTCGACGGGAACAACCGCCTGCTGCTGGGACGGCAGTACCGGATTCCAGCCAAAGGCCGCATCTGGGAATTTCCCGCCGGGCGCCTGGATCCGGGAGAGACCCCGCTCAGGGCGGCGCGGAGGGAACTCAAAGAAGAGACCGGGTACACGGCCAGGCGCTGGAAAAAGCTTTGCGAGTTCTATCCCAGCCCCGGAACCTTGGGCGAGAAGATGACCATTTTCGTGGCCAGCGGTTTGACTGCGGGCCAGGCGCAACCCCTGGAGGACGAACGGATCGAAACGCGCTTCTTTCCATGGCGCGAGGTGGAAGCGATGATCGATCGCGGCATCATTCGCGATGGCAAGACGATTATCGGCTTCTATCGCTGGAAAGCGACTCGCGGCACCAGGTGAGCATGGCGCGCAGCGCCTGGCCCCGGTGGCTGACGTCCAGCTTGCGAGCTTCGCCAGCCTCGCCGAAGGTGCAGCCGAACGGCTCGTAATAGAACACCGGGTCATAACCAAAGCCATTGGACCCGCGCGCCGTGCGGGTAATTCGTCCTTGGACGGTTCCGCGGAAAGTGGCCAACAGGCCTCCGGCTTTGGCCAGGGCAACGACGCATTCAAAGCGGGCCGAGCGCTCATCAATAACTTCGAGCCGCTCCAACAACAGGTTCAGGTTCTCTGAATCCCGCGCATCAGGCCCGGCGTAACGTGCCGAATAGACGCCGGGCGCGCCGCCCAGGGCGTCCACAACGAGACCCGAGTCGTCGGCGAAAACGCATTCCGGCGAGTACCGGCTGTAGTACATGGCCTTATCGGTGGCGTTGGCCTCGAAGGTGGTCCCGTGTTCCAAGGGCGGCTCAATCGATTTCAGACCGGGCAGGCTTTCGATGGAGATTTCAGGGAAACCCCAGTGTCCGGCCGCGGCGCGGAATTCACGCAGTTTTCCGGCATTGGTCGTGGCGCAGTGAAGAATCACCGCGGCTCCAGGATGGCGCGCTGAACCTCGAGAATTTCTGCAATGCCCTTCCGTCCCAGAGCGATCAGGTCGGTGAGCGCCGCATCGTCGAACGGAGTCCGTTCCGAGGTCGCCTGAAGTTCGACGAACTTGCCCGCTCCGGTCATGACCACGTTCATGTCGACTTCGGCGGCGGAATCCTCCTCATAGGCGAGGTCAAGCATGGCGGCGCCGCCAATGATCCCGACGCTGGTGGCGGCGACGTAGTCGACGACCGGCGGCTTGGGAACGACTTTGAACTGAACGAGCTTGCCGATCGCCAGACACATGGCGACATAGCCGCCGGTGATAGCGGCGGTGCGCGTTCCACCGTCGGCCTGGAGGACGTCGCAATCGACAATCACCACGCGTTCGCCGAGGGCGTTCATGTCCACCACCGCGCGCAAGGAGCGGCCGATGAGCCGTTGAATTTCGTGCGTGCGGCCCGAGGGCTTTCCTTTGTTGACCTCGCGCACGGTGCGTTCGGCGGTGGCGCGGGGCAGCATCGAATACTCGGCGGTCACCCAACCCCGGCCCGAATTGCGCAGCCACGCCGGCATGTTGGACTCGACGGTGGCGGCGCAAAGCACCTTGGTGTTGCCCAGTTCAATCAGCGCGGAGCCTTCGGCGGTCAGCAGGTAGTTTGGAGTGATGCGGAGTTCCCGCAGTTGATCGGCCTTCCGGCCATCCGTTCGCGCAGGCAATGAGAAGTTCCTCTAAGCTTGTTTCAAAGAAAGATAGAGCACGACACCGAGCAGGATGAAGAACAGCACGATCAGAATCAAGCAGGGAACGGCGCCCGGATTCACTGGCAGCTTCTGAGTCTTCTTCCCACCGGCAGGCTTGAGTTTCGCCATCTATGAAGAGCGTAGCATCCGTGAGGCGACCTCTTTGAAGAAGTCATCCAGCGCGCGCAGGCTTCCCTCTTCAGTGTCTTTGACCATGATGGACACGACGGCGCGGCCACGCTGCGCCAGCGCCATTTGAGTGGCTAGAAACTGCGAGCGGTGATAGTCGGCCGTGTAGCCGGCTGCCGGAATCTTTTCGGATTTTTCGGACAGCAAGACCGTGGAGAAGCACCGCCCGTGGCCAATGATCATCTCGTGATAAGAGTGATTCATCGCCGGCCCTTCGTAGACGTCAACCGGCACCTTCAGGGCGGACCGGAATACGCGTTCGGCGGCACGATCCAAAACCTTGCGCGCCGCCTGTCCGCCGCGCGAGTACCGGGTGTCGCCAAACCAGGTGAGCTCGCCGTACTCGATGGCGCGGTCTTTAGCCATCACTTTCAGCAAACCGGCATAGACGGCGGCCGCATCCTTCCCGTCCGGAACCGTTGCTCCGGGAAGGCGGTCCCAGCGGAGCGAAATCCCGCCGCGCCATTTCGCCTGGTTCGAAGTAGCGAGCATCGAACGCCACTCCGAGGTTTTTTCGATTCCGCCAGCCTTGACCGCGGCATCATAGATGGGCTTGGTGATGGCCTTGTACAGCTCGACACTGGGTTGAGTGACAAAGTTCATCCGGCGCAGCCAGCCAACGCCGAAAACAACGTAGTGGATGAACTGCTGGTAGCGGGAAACGGGCGCCGAAGCGGGCATCCGCAGGATGGCCACGGGGTAGCCGGCCCGCCGCAGGACCTGGAGTTTGTCGCGGTCTTCCGGCGGATCTCCTTTGCGCTGAACCGCGAGAAAGATCCGGTCCTGAGCCGCATCCTTCGGCGAGCGGTAGTAGGCCGTGCGCAGTTTTTCGCCGATGACGATCTTGAGTCCGAGGGCTTCACTCTTGCCCAGACTCTCTTCGAAGTTCTGCTTGGTCCATAGCGCCAGGCCTGCCAAAGAGCGGCTGGGCGCCAGCGTGACCTTGTCCCTGCCGGCCAGTCCTTGTTCATGAATGAA
The DNA here is from genome assembly GCA_020851655.1 of Bryobacterales bacterium. GTDB lineage: Bacteria > Acidobacteriota > Terriglobia > Bryobacterales > Bryobacteraceae > JADZCI01. The sequence goes on along the minus strand of JADZCI010000071.1, from coordinate 12,200 downwards.
CGAAGAAAGCTGCCAGGCTGAGTGAATCTCCTCCTCGCCTAATTGCGTGCCTTGCATCCAATCGTGGAGGTCGGTTCCGGCGAGGCCCAGCGGATACAGACTGCCCTTGGTGAGCGGTGCGGAGTGCCGGCCCGCGGTGGAATTTCCGCCATCCAACTGAAGTTCGATCCGCGTATAGCCGCGCGCCTTGGCGAACTGGTCCAACAGCGAATCAGGCAAAGTCATATAGACGAAATTCGGGCGGCTGTCGACCTGCAGCTTGTCGTAGAGGATCGCGAGCTTTTCGAGATTGACGACCGGCTCATAGGACGTCATCCCCATTGCCATGCCGACCACCAGGCTGGAGCGGAGAGCGCCGGCCAGCGATCCCGCCGAGCGCCGGGCGATGTCGTCGAGAATCGCCTTCAACTTTGCGGGATCGGTCGAGTCGAGCACATAGCACCGCGGCCCCTTGCCGAGCAGACCGCACGCATTATAGGCCGACTTGTCTTCGGCCGAACCACCCATTCCCGCCCAAATCAGGAACTTCAGCGGCTTGCCGTGCGCGGCGCGGATGCGCTCTTTGATCTGCGCCAGCTCGCCGGTTACGCTTCCGGCCCACTCGGGATGGGCTCCAGCCAGCCAGCTCAGATGGAACAGGCCGTAGCTGTTCTTGGTCGCATGGCCCCGGGAGTTGAACTCCATTCCGATGTCGATGAGCGGGTTCCGTCCGTGCTCGAGGCCGGCCAGCCCTTTGCGGCGCGCCCGCGAATCGAGAGCGTGAAGCTTGGCGAGAATGCGTTCTTCGGGGAATCTTGCCGCCAAGGGGGCTGAGGAGGGCCGGTCGTTGAAAAGAGCAACTTGCACGTGTTCAAGTTTGTCACAACCAGCGCGTAAATCTCATCCCGCCCAAGGGACTTAAAATGAAGTTGTGGCGGCGGAGCGGCAGGCCCTGGAGCGCAACCGGCTCAGGTGGGTGTTTGAAGTGTCGCTGCTGGCAATGCTGGCAAGCGGCTACCTGGCGGTGCTGGGTTCCGGAGTATTGGACTTGCCATCGGCGATCATTGCCGGCGCGGCGCTGACGCTTCGAGCCATGCAACTGGCGGGCTTGGGGCGGTTCACGATCCCTTCACGGTGGATCACCGCCGCAACGGCATCCTATATAGTCTTTTACGCCATTGACTATTTCCTGTTGAGCCAGGATTTCATCAAGGCGACGGTACACCTGGTCCTGTTCGTGGCGGTGGCCAAAATATTGACCGCCGAAACGCGCAGGGACTTTTTCTTCCTCAAGGTGATTGCCTTCCTGGAACTGCTGGCGGCTTCGCTGCTATCGGCCAACCTCACTTTCTTCGTCTTTCTGGTCTTGTTTGTGCTGGCGACTGTGGCCACGTTCGCCAGTTCGGAATTGTTGCGGCCCTGGGAGGCGCCGAAGGTGGTGACGCGCGGCGCGACCGCATTTGCGCGGCGTTTCAGTTTCTTGACGATGTTTGCGGCGCTCGCGATTCTGGTTCTTACGGCGGGCCTCTTTTTCGTGCTGCCGCGCACAGCGCGGGCGGCGCTCGAGAAACTGGCGCCGGCGAACGCGCGCCTGAGCGGCATCGCCAACGAGGTCAGTATCGGCCAGATGGGCGAAATCCGGCCCAAGTCAACAGCGCTGCTGCACGTGAAATTTGAGACCGCCGCGCCGGCGCACCCGCTGAAATTCCGGGGAATCGCACTCGGCGAGTTCGACGGCTGGAAGTGGTACAACTCGTACGCTCCGGGGCGGCCGCTCCGGCCAGAACGGGGTTTGTTCAAACTGGCCACGGACGACCAATTGCGCCGTCCCGGCAAGCGCCTGATTTACCAGGTGAGCGCTCGCGGCATTCTGATGGACCGGCTGTTTCTGGCCGGCACGCCCGAGTATGTTCAGGCGCCGGGCCAGATGCTGTGGGAGGCGCCCACAGGCGGGTATCGCCTTCAATGGGCCGAACCGGAGGGTCTCCGCTACATCGCCTACACGTACCTTGAAGACGCCCAGAGTCCCCCGCTGGCCGAGACGCCCAAGCTTGGCGGGGCTGAACGGAATTTCTACCTGCGGCTGCCGCCGGTTGATCCGCGCGTGATCAAGATGGCGGCCGATGTTACACGCGGTTTCCGGACCGACCTGGAGAAAGCCAGAGCGCTGGAACATTACTTACAGACACAGCTCACTTACTCGCTTGAGCCTTTGGAGCGGCAGGTCGAGGACCCGCTGGAGTATTTCCTGTGCGAGCGCCGGAAAGGGCACTGTGAGTATTTCGCCTCCGCACTGGCCGTGATGCTCCGGTTGCAGTGGATTCCGGCGCGTGTGGTCACCGGCTTTCAAGGGGGAAACCTGAATCCGGTGAGCGGCTGGCACGTCATACGGGCTTCGGACGCCCACAGTTGGGTGGAAGCCTGGATCCCGGGCAAGGGTTGGGTGGAGTTCGATCCCACGCCCCCGGACAACTCGGCTGCGGCCGCGCCGGGTCTGTGGGCGCGCTTTATGATGCTGGCGGACGCGGCGGAGACATTTTGGCAGGACTGGGTAGTGGGCTACGATCTGGACCGGCAAGTAAGCCTCGCCATTGAGGTGGAACGGACGAGCCGGAACGTCCGCTGGGGTGGACTGGAGCGAACCTGGCAGCGAGTCCGGGAACTGGCGGCCACGGCGCGTGACTGGAGTCCGGCGCACACGGTGGCGGGGTTGATCGTGCTGGGCGCCGTGGTGGCGGTCTGGCTGCTCGCTCCGGCTGTTCTGGGCCGTCTCAGGGCCGTGAGGCGGTGGCGCCGCGTGGCGCGTGGCGAGAGCACCGGCTCGGATGCGGAATTGCTCTATCGCGACCTTCTTCAGGTCCTGCACAAACGCGGCGTCGAGAAGCCCGCTTGGATGACGCCGCTGGAGTTCTGCGGAACGCTGGAACAAACGGCGCTGGCCAGCCCGGTCCGCGAATTCACGCTGGGTTATTATGAGTTTCGGTTCGGCGGGGCTACGGGCCGGGCGCCTCAGCTTGCCGCATTGCTCGACCGCATTCGGCAAACCGCCTGACCGCGAAAAGACTCAGATCATAAGGAGTAACGATGAAGGCCGCTTGGTTTGCAGTGGCGCTTTGCTCATTCGCTTTCGGAGCGGATGCCGATTTCAACGGCAAATGGAACATTCAGGTCGATTCAGGCCGCGGAAGAGTCTGGTGGCTGGAAGTGAGCGGCGCCGGAACGCCCACTCCCGCGGTCTCCTTTGTGGGCGCACCCGGCGGGCAGGTGGACAAAATTACGGACGTACAGATCCAGGGCGGCGAGTTGAAGTTTGTCTTCCAGCGCGACAAGGTCGTACAGACTTACAAGGCGCGCCTCAACCAGGGCAAGCTGGCCGGCACGCGGGAGATGGTTTCAGACGGGCAAACGCAACCGGTCCTGCCCTGGACCGGATTCCGGGCGCCGAAGATTACCGAGAAGGACGATCAGGGATGGAAACGGGGGAAACCCGTCGCGCTATTCAACGGCAAGGATACGGCGGGCTGGCATCTGCTGCTGGCTGGGCGTCCGGGCTGGCAAGTCAAGGACGGCAACCTGGTGAACCTGCCAGGGGCGTCCGACATCGTCTCGGATGCCAAGTTCTGGAACTTTGTGGCGAAAGCGGAGTTCCGCTACGGCAAAGGCAGCAATAGCGGAATCGCGCTGCGCGGCCGTTACGAGATCCAGATTTACGACAACTTCGGCAAGCCGCCGGATGTGCATGGCACCGGCGCATTGTATAGCCGGATTCCTCCATCGGTGAACGCCAGCAAGGCGCCGGGAGAATGGCAGGCAATGGAAATACGGCTCGTTGGGATGACCGTCACGGTCAAACTGAACGGCGTCACGGTCGTCGATCACGGACATATCGAGGGTCCCACAGCCATGACGATGGATTTGAATGAAGACCAGCCCGGTCCCATCGTTCTGCAGGGCGACCACGGAATTGTGGAGTACCGCAAACTCGAAATCACCCCGCTGACGCGGTAGCGCTCAGGCGTCTGGCAACCGGAAAGAACTTCAAGCCATGACGAACGTGCAGATCTTCGGCGTCAAGAATTCCCAAGCCACCCGCGCGGCGGAACGCTTCTTCAGGGAACGGCGCATTCCGGTTCAAGTAGTTGATTTGAAGCAGAAGCCGATGGCGCCGGCGGAAATCAAGAGGTTCGCCGAGCGCTTTACGCTGTGGGGCTTGCTGGACAGCGAGGGCAAGCCGTTTGCCGATGCCGGGTTGAAGTACATGCGGTTGACTGACCCGGATATTCTGCGTAGGATCTTAGAAGAGCCCCGGCTACTGCGGCTTCCTCTGGTGCGAGCCGGGAACAGGGTCAGCATCGGCGCTGACCAGGAGTCCTGGCGGGCGATGGCTTCGGAGATCTCCTAACGCAAACGGTGGCCAGCCGGATTGCGTATACTTCCAGAAGAGGTCGAACAAGATATTATTATGCGGAATACCTTTATTTCGGTTCTCATTGTAGCCTCACTGATGCTCCTGGCGGCGGGCTGTTCCCAGGCGCCGCCGGCGGCGGTCGATGCGGCCAAACTCAAGATGTTCTCACCGCTTCCCGCATCGATGACATCCAAGGATGGCGGGATCAGCGCGGATCAGGTGGCGTTAGGCCGGATGCTGTATTACGATACCCGGCTGTCCAAGAACCAGAAGCTATCCTGCAACAGTTGCCATGACTTGTCGAAGTTCGGCGTAGACAACGACCCGACTTCGGAAGGACACAAGGGACAGCTTGGCGACCGCAATTCGCCTACCGTCTATAACGCCGCCGGACACTTTGTACAGTTCTGGGATGGACGGGCCAAGGACGTTGAAGAACAGGCCAAAGGCCCGGTGCTGAACCCGGTGGAAATGGCGATGGCGTCGGAAAAAGACGTGATCGCGGTCTTGAAGTCCATCCCGGAGTATCCAGCCGCGTTCAAGAAAGCCTTTCCCAATGACAAGGATCCCGTCACGTATGACAACTTTGGGAAAGCGGTCGGGGCGTTTGAGCGAGGGCTGGTGACGCCATCGCGCTGGGACAAGTTTCTGGCCGGCGACCAGTCTGCTCTGACTGAGGCGGAGAAGGCCGGGTTTGTGGCATTTTCGGACGCGGGATGCCCGACCTGCCACGCCGGAACCTACCTGGGCGGCAATATGTTCCAAAAGCTCGGGCTGGCCAAGCCGTGGACTGACACGTCCGATCCGGGGCGCGCCAAGGTGACGAAGAGCGAGGCGGACCACATGATGTTCAAGGTGCCGGGCTTGCGCAACATCGAGAAAACCGGCCCGTACCTTCACAATGGCAAGACCGCCAGCCTGGCGGAGGTGATCGGCGTAATGGGCGAGTACCAGTTGGGTGCGAAATTAACACCACAAGAAACCGCGTCGATCGAAACATTTCTCAAGGCGCTGACCGGTACGATTCCGGAAGAGTACATCAAACCACCGGCGCTACCGAAGAGCGGACCGAAGACTCCCAAGCCCACGGAGACGGACTAGCGCGATCCGGCCATGAAGACGCTCAAACTCGCACTCCTGGTTCTGGCGGTCATGTTTCTGGCCGCGCAGTTTGTTCAGCCGGCGCGAACCAATCCGCCGTCGGACCCGGCACACTCGTTCCAAGCGATCGCCAAGCCCACGGCGGAGGCGGTAGCGGTCCTGGACCGCGCCTGCCAGGACTGTCACTCCAATCGCACGGCATGGCCGTGGTACAGCCGGGTGGCTCCGGCGTCCTGGCTTGTCGCCAGGGACGTGAACAATGGCCGCCGCAAACTGAACTTCTCCGAGTGGCGCCTATACGGCGAGGAAATGACACGGATCAAGAAGGGCGAGATCTGCGAGCAGGTCAAGACCGGCAAGATGCCGCCCGCCTTCTATACGCCGCTGCACCGGGAAGCACGCCTGAGCCCGGATGATATCCGTGTCCTTTGCGCTGGCCAGTAAGGCCGCACGCACGGCGGTATGAGGCCCCTTAACCCTTGAACCCGACCTCTGGCTTCCAGGCTTCCAGGGCGTTGTAGACGATAGGGCAGTAACAGGCGCGGTCGATGAACTGCCACATGCGGGTGGAGACGGGGCCTTCCCCTTTGACGAGGTGCGGGAAGTTCCGGCAACTGGCCGGACGGACTTCGTACACGGAGCAGTCGTTGCCGGACAGGAAGACACAGCCCGATTCTTCGGTCCACTTCAAACTGAGACGCCCCTCGTCGTCGGGCATCGTGTAATCTCGCTTGAAACGCGCTTCCGAAATTCCGAGGAACTTCGCCAGAGGCGGGATGTCCCGCTCGATCAATTGGACTGTGGCCACGCGGCAGCAGTTGGCGCATTGTGCGCAGTCAATGCGGTCCTGGATGTCGTGCGCGATCTGAACCAGCCGCCGCTCGACGTAGCGATGAGTCTTCAAATGACGCCGGAGGCGTTCATTCTCGGGCCTTTTTTGCTCGCCGAGACGGCGGATTTGGACGAGGTCGGTCAGCAACTTACCACGTCACATTGGCGGTCTTGAAGTCGCCGGCGCGATAGAAGCTCATCTTCGACAGGTCGATGTATTTCTTCATCGCCGCCTGGATTTGCGCCGGCGTCAGCGCCTGGACCTTTTTGAGCAGGGCTTCATCAAAGGCCATCGTGCGATCGATGAAACGGTAGCTGGTCAACTGGCCAACCAGTTCACGGTCATTGGCCCGGCTCACCTGCCGCTGTTGCGCCCAACTCTTCTTAGCGGCTTCGACTTCATCCGCCGTGTAGCCCTTTTCCAGGATTTGCGTGAGCTCATCCTTGAAAGACGCTTCGACCTTGGGTGTATTTTGCGGCGCGGAAATCGCGAATGCCATGAACATGGCGCTGTCATCGAGGGCGGGCGCCGAGAACTGCGATCCGACACCATAGCTCAAACCCTCCTTGCCGCGAATGCGCGCAAAGAGCCGCGAGTTGAGCCCGCTGCCCAGAATATAGTTGCCCAGGACCATGGCGGGGTAATCGGGGTTGGTGTCCTTCATCTGGATGGGAATGGCGGCCACCCACATGGCGTTCTTCTTGTCCGGCGCCTCGAAAGCCTTGGTGTCCGGCGCGATGGAGTGGTACGGACGCGGAACCCGGACGAACTTGGACGGGGTCTTCCAGTTGTTGAACAGTTCGGCCAGTTGTTTCTGCGCCGCCTCGGGATCGAAATCGCCGATGATGGTGACCTCGCCGGAACTGGCGCCGTAGAACTTGTCATGGAAGGCCTTGAGCTGGTCGACCTTCAGCCCCTTGATTTCTTCGATTTGTTCGTCGAGCGTCGCAACGTATCGCGGATCACCTTTCGGATAGGGGCTCAAGTGGCGCTGGAGGTTGAGGACCGCCATGGCCTGGGGTTCGCTCTTGGCTTCTTCCAACTGGGCAAGCTGCTGCTGCTTCAACGTGTCAAACTCGGCCTGGGGAAACGCGGGCTCGCGGAGGATTTCGGCGACTAAATCGAGGACCGGCTTCAAATTCGGCCTGGTCGTCGAGATCGTCACGTTCGCGCCGTCCTCGCCGCCACCAATGCCGACCTGGGCTTTCAAGCGGTCGAATTCGTCCTTGATTTGCTGGCGCGTGTGCTTGGTGGTGCCGCGCATCAGCATCTGTCCGGTCATCGAACCGGTCTCCGAGAGGCCTTTCAGGCTGTTGAGATCGCCGAAATGCAGCCGGATGCTGACAGTGACCTGCTCGCCGCGGGTCTTTTTGTTGATGAAGGAGAGTTTGAGGCCACCGGCAAGATCGCCGCGGATGGTGCGCTTGTCGATGTTGGACGGGGAAGCATCAAACTCTTCGCCTTTGGAAACGAGCGCATCGCCCTTGTAGCCCTTCAGAAGGGTGGCCGCGTCGGGCGCTGCCGGCATCTCCGCGCGAACCGGCGCCTTATCGGGGATGAATTCACCGACCGTCCGGTTTGACGCGATGAAATACTTCTCGGCAGCCTTTTGAACCTGCTCCAGGGTCACTTTTCGCACACGGTCGCGGTTTAAGAACATCAAGCGCCAATCGCCCATGGCCTGCCACTCGGACAGTTGCAGAGCGACCCGCTGCGAGTCGTTCATGATGAGGTCGAACGCTTTCAACTCACGGGTGCGATTGCGCTCGAGTTCTTCCTGGGTGAACGGCTTGGTTTTGATTTCATCAAAGACCGCGATCATCGCCTTCCTGGCGTCGTCGAGGGACTGCTCGGTCCGCACGGTGGCCTCCGCAAGAACGACGCCCGGGTCTTTCAGTTGCATGGCATAGGCGGTCACCGTGGCCGCTTTCTTGGTTTCCACCAAAGCCTTGTACAGACGTCCAGAGGGCTGGTCGCCAAGAATGGAAGCGGCAAAGTCAATCGCCGTGAACTCGTCGCTCAGTCCGCTGGGGACGTGATAGGCGATGCAAAGCGCCTGAACATCTCCCACGCGGCGCAGGACCACGCTTCTCTCGCCATCCTGAACGGGTTCGTCGGTGTAGGTGCGGCGGACTACGCGCACCGGTTTGGGTATCGGGCCGAACGTCTGGTTGATCAGGGCGAGCGTCTTGGCTTCGTCAAATTTTCCGGCAACCACCAGGACCGCGTTGTCGGGCTGGTAGAACTCGCGGTAAAACGCCTGCAAGCGCTCGATGGGCACTTTCTCGATATCCGAGCGGGCTCCGATGGTCGATTTGCCGTAGTTATGCCACAGGTAGGCGGTCGCCATGGTCCGTTCCTGGAGGACAGCCTGCGGGTTGTTCTCGCCCATCTCGAACTCGTTCCGCACCACGGTCATCTCACTGTCCAGGTCTTTCTTGGCAATGAAGGAATTGACCATGCGGTCCGATTCGAGTTCCAGCGCCCACTTCAGGTTTTCGTCGGTCGCCGCAAAGGTTTCGAAGTAGTTGGTCCGGTCAAGCCAGGTTGTCCCGTTCGGCCGCGCCCCATGATCGTTCAACTCCTTGGGCACATTGGGATGGTTCTTGGAGCCCTTGAACATGAGATGTTCCAGCAGATGGGCCATCCCGGTTTCGCCGTAATCTTCGTGGCGGGATCCGACCATATAGGTGACGTTGACCGTGATATTGGATTTGGTCGGGTCGGCGAAAAGGACGACACGCAAGCCGTTCGGCAAACGGTACTCGTCGATGCCTTCAACGGTGGTGGCAAATTGAACGCCTTGCGGCAGGGGTACGGGCGCCTGCTGCGCGGGCGCCGTAAGGGTCAGGAGGGTGAGCCCGGCCCAAAAAGAGACGGGCGTGGACAGTCGGATCATGGATGCCTCTAAATTCATGCTAACGCGGTCCTGGCTAGTACCTGAAGCCGTATGGCAGCCTACGTGCAACTTGAATTGTGTGGCCGGCGTCTCTATAATCGAACCTACCCCTGAAGGTTCAGGCTTGGATTGCCGATCACCTGAATAGGAAACGGAGCTTCCTTATGGAACTCATCGGTGGACGAAGATTCGTGGAGATTCCGGGAGACCGGAAACATCAACTCCCTCCGCTGCTGATCCGGACACGGCCGGACGCCGACCCCCTTGCGCGGGTTATGGAGATGGCGACCAGCCTCGTGGAGGACGAGGAGATCCTCCCGACTCTGGCGGCTGAGTTTCCGCAGCACGACCAGATCCTGGAGCGCTGCCGCATGGACATGGCGCTGCAACTGGTGGAGCAGTACACCGGTTTGCTGGACCAATGGTGTTGGGGCGATTCAATCCTGGATTGGATCCGGCAGTGCGAAATCACCTTTGAGAACCGCACCGATCTGCGCCCGCTGCTGCGGCCCGATGTTTGGCCGCACGCCGGACGCTGCAGCTTTGTCACGCTTCTCCACGACAAAGCAGTGGACACAAAGGGAGTGGACATGGACCGGGCGGTCGGGATGCGGCTCGCTTTCCGGCAGCCTCCGCCCCTGACCTGCTGTTCGAACCAGTTTCTGTTGTTTCTTAAGTCGCCGGTTGCTTCAACTGCTTACGCCAAGTGGGCTGAGATGAGTCCGGCGCCCGTATCCTCGCTTCCACCGGAGCGCTTTGAGTTCGAAATCGTGAACATGACCGTCTGAAAGCCAACAAACAGGCGCGCCGCCTGCTAAGCTAGCGGTGATTATGCGCTTTGGATTGATCGGCTTGGGCTTTATGGGCGCAACCCACCTGAAAGCCCTCAAACAAATCCCGGGAGTCGAGCTGGCGATGGTTTCGTCGGCCGATCCGCGGCATCTCGAAGGCGACTTAACCGGTGTCGGCGGCAACCTGAGCGACTCGTCGGGGCGCTACGATTTTTCGGCCTTGCAGCGCTTTCCCGACTCGCTGGAAGCCGCCCGCGCCTCGGGCGTGGACGCCGTCGACATCTGCCTGCCCACCGCCCTGCACGCCAGCGTGGCGATTGAGGCGCTGCGGGCGGGCAAACATGTCCTGGTAGAGAAGCCCATGGCGCTGGCGTATGCCGATGCGCAGGCGATGATGGAAGCCGCCGCCAAGTCTGGCAAGATCCTGATGGCGGCACAGGTGCTGCGCTTCTTTCCGGCCTACGTTCCGTTGATCGGCGCGGTCCGTTCCGGCCGGTTTGGCGCCGTTCACCATGCGCTCTTCCGGCGGCGCTGCGCGGCGCCGGGGTGGGGCGGTTGGCTGGCCAACAAGGCGGTGAGCGGCGGCGGCGTGTTCGACCTGCTGGTACACGACATCGATATGATGGTGCACCTGTTCGGCACGCCCGCCCGGGTGAGGGCGTGGGGCACGGAAAGTCTCGCCAAAGGGATAGACATGATCACGGCTCAGTTTGACTATGACTCGGGAACGGCGGTCACGATGACGGGAGGCTGGCACCTTCCGGGCGCCTATCCGTTCTCGATGGAGTACACCGTCGTGGGCGAACAGGGCGTCATGGAGTATTCCTCGGCCGGCCGTGAACCGAAATGGTACCCCGCCGGCGGCGCGGAAACTCCACTGGTCTTGCCGGAAAAGGACGGCTATCAAGCCGAGATCGAGTACTTTGTAGAGTGCTGCCGGACGAATTCACCGCCCACCGAGTGCACGCCGGAGTCCTCGGCGGAAGCGGTACGCATAGCACGGCTCGCCGAAGAGGCGCGTAACAAAAAGGGGGAGGCTGTCTCATGCAAGCTCTAAGAGACCTGGAAGTCGGACTATTCTTTTGGGCGGAACCGGACGCCAAAGCGACGCTGGAAAAGGCGAAGTCCACCGGGGTTCGGATCGGACAACTGGCGATCGATGGTAACGTGCACTTGACACCTGAATCCGTCAAGGCGTGGAAAGAGGCGCTGGACGCGGCGGACTTCCACCTGGTCACCGTTTTTGCAGCTTACAAGGGCGAGGACTACGCCGATATTCCCACGGTCCAGCGGACGGTGGGGTTCATCCCAAGGGCTACGCGCGCCGAACGCGAGAACCGGACGCGCGAGGTCATTGACTTTGCGGCGGCGCTGGGCGTCAAAAGTTTCGGGTGCCATGTCGGGTACGTTCCGGAAGACCCGATTGACCCGGATTACGCCGACGTGCGGGATATGGTCAGGCGTATTGCGGACTACGCGGCAACGCACGGAATGACCTACTGCCTGGAAACCGGCCAGGAGCCGGCGCACCTGCTACTCAAGTTTTTCAAAGACGTCGGCCGTCCGAACGTCAAAATCAATTTCGACCCGGCCAACATGATCCTTTACGGAAGCGGCGAACCGTCCGAAGCCTTCCGGCTGCTGGCGCCCTACGTGGTGAGTGCGCATGGCAAGGACGGCGACTGGCCGCCCGCCGGCACGCCCGGCGCGCTGGGTACGGAACGCGTGTTAGGCGAAGGTTCGGTCAACCTGCCGAAGTTCGTCGCGGCGATGAAGGATAGCGGATATCACGGCACAATCCACATCGAGTCGGGTGTGCACGGAGAAGAACAGCGCTGGCAGGCGCTAAAGCGGGCAGTCGACTACTTGCGGTCCGTCATCGGGTGATGTCGGATCGAAACGTCTCTATTCGTGACGCTGGCGGTTTTCGAGAAACGCCTTCAAGCGGTGGCTGCGGCTCGGGTGGCGCAGTTTGCGTAGCGCCTTGGCTTCAATCTGGCGGATCCGCTCGCGGGTGACCGCAAAGTGGTGGCCGACTTCCTCCAGCGTGTGCTCGCTGCCGTCCTGCAAGCCGAAGCGCATTTTGATGATCTTTTCCTCGCGCGGGCTCAAGGTCTTGAGAACCTCCGCCGTCTGCTCGCGCAGGTTGAGATTGATCACCGCCTCGGAGGGCGACAGCACGCGCTTGTC
>JADZCI010000070.1 GCA_020851655.1 Bryobacterales bacterium | reverse complement strand
GCCCGTGCCAGCCAGACACGCGGCAACCAGCAACGATTCGCCGTAATGCCGCACTGCGGCTTCCTTCACATCCGTAACCGTGGTGAGATTCAACCGCCGGTTCCAGTGCCGCATTAGCTCGAAATGCTGAAAAAGCCGGCTGATCTGTTCTGGCGAGAGCGATACTGCGCCGCCGATATAGCCGCGCAAAACGCGCTCAAACTCGCTTGACTCGCTCATGCGCCGTTGCCGTGCAAAGTCAGATAGACATCGAGCACGGCAATCGCCGCCGGCGTCACCCCGGGGATTCGCGCCGCCTGTCCCAATGTCACCGGGCGGACACGGTCCAGCTTCTGGCACACTTCACGGCTCAACCCCGGGATTCCCCGGTATTCAAAGGCGCCGGGAATCCGCCTCGCTTCCGAGTTCTTCAGCCGTTCGACCTGCCTTTCCTGCTGCTCCATGTACCCGGCGTACTTGATTTCGGTCTCCAAAGTCGTCAGGACTCCGGTAGCCGGAGCGCCCTGTAACAGCGCTTCAATCCCGTCACGCAAGGCAGCCAAGGAAGCCTCCGGACGGCGTAACCAGACCGCCAGCGCCGGGCGGTCGTCCCGAGCCAGCCCCAATGACGGAAATGCTTCTGGCGTCACCCGGGTTTGCTCCAACCAGCGCCGCAAGCGCGCCTTTTGTTCGCGTTTCCGGTGCAGCGCCTCACGGCGCGCCTCGCTGGCGAGTCCGATGCGCTCCGCAACCGGCGTCAAGCGCTCGTCGGCATTGTCAATCCGCAACTGCAAGCGGTATTCCGCCCGAGAAGTGAACATCCGGTACGGCTCATCTGCGCCCTTGGTCACCAGGTCGTCCACCAGGATGCCCGCATAACCGTCCGTGCGGCCCAGGATCACCGGTTCAATACCGCGAATCTGGCAAGCCGCGTTGATGCCGGCGAGTAGCCCCTGGCAGCCAGCCTCCTCGTAGCCCGACGTCCCGTTGATCTGCCCCGCCAGAAACAACCCCCGCACCTTCTTCACCTCGAGCGTGTGCAGGATTTCGCGCGGATCGACCGCATCGTACTCGATGGCGTAGCCCGGACGAATCATCTCCGCACGCTCCAGCCCCGGAACCGACGCTACCATGGCCTCCTGAACGTCAATGGGCATGCTCGTGGACATCCCGTTGACGTAGACTTCGTGTGTGTCGAACCCCTCGGGTTCCAGAAAGATCTGGTGGCGGACCTTGTCCGGAAACTTAACCACCTTATCTTCAATCGAAGGGCAGTACCGCGGGCCGATCCCTTCAATTTGACCGCTGTACAACGGTGACCGGGCGATACTCGACCTCAGGATTGTGTGAGTCTGTTCAGTCGTATACGCAATGTGGCAGCGGATCTGCTCGCGCTCGATCCTGCCCGATAGGAACGAAAAAGGCGTCGGGTCCGCATCGCCGTCCTGCGCTTCGAAGGCATCCCAATCAATGGTCCGGCCGTCCAGGCGAGGAGGTGTTCCCGTCTTCAGCCGGGTCCACTGCAAATCGAGGCTGCGAATCTGGTCCCCCAGCAGGTTGGCGGCTTGCTCTCCATTCCGTCCGCAGGCGTAGGTTGTTTCCCCGACGTGCGCCAACCCGTTTAGAAAAGTTCCGGTCGTGATGATCACCGCGGCCGCATCGAGCGTCCTGCCGTCACGAAGCACAACGCCACGGCACTCCTTCCGCCCGCCCTCGCCGCTGGCGAAGACCAACTGCCCGACCTCTGCTTGGACAAAACGCAGATTCGGTTCCCGCTCCAGCACCTGGCGCATCACGACACGGTACTGTTTCTTGTCCATCTGGGCGCGCGGGCTCCAGACCGCCGGTCCTCGGCTCGTGTTCAACAGACGGAACTGAATCCCGACGGCATCGGCCACCTCGCCCATCACCCCGCCCAACGCATCAATCTCTCGCACCAGGTGTCCCTTGGCGATGCCGCCAATCGCCGGGTTGCAAGACATCTGAGCAATCAAGTCAAGATTCATTGTGATCAACGCGGTGCTCAGCCCTAGCCGGGCGCACCCACGCGCCGCTTCGCAGCCCGCATGGCCGCCACCGATCACAACCACGTCGTATCGTGTCTGCCGCATTGAGATCTTAACGGAACCCAGATATGCTCATATTTTAGATCCTCCTCCAAGGACGGAGGCAACTCATTGAAAATATTGATAATTGGAAGCGGCGGACGGGAACACGCGCTGGCCTGGCAGCTCAAACGCTGCGCGTCAGTTTCTGAAGTGATCATAGCGCCCGGCAACCCTGGAACCGCGCGAGTCGGCCGCAACAACCCGACCGACCCGCCAAGCTTGATCGCCAATAAGGTCGATCTTACAATTGTAGGACCAGAAGCACCCCTGGTCGACGGCTTGGTGGACCGGTTTCGCGCCAAAGGCTTTCTTATCTTCGGGCCGACGCGCGCCGCCTCTCAACTGGAGGGCAGCAAGATCTTTGCCAAGAGTTTCATGGCGCGGCACGGGATTCCCACGGCGCGCTATGAAGTCGCCTACAGTCTTGGCGAGGCGCGCGCCGCGCTCAAACATTTCTCCTTGCCTGTGGTGTTAAAAGCCGACGGTCTGGCGGCGGGCAAGGGCGTTGTTGTCGCCGCGAGCGCGCGAGAGGCCGAATCAACCGTCACGAGCCTGTTTGATGGCACGCTGGTTGGCGAGGCCGGCAGCAAGGTCGTCATCGAGGAATTTCTCGCGGGCGAGGAAGTCAGCTTCATCGCGGTCAGCGACGGGCGGAACATCGTCCCGCTCGAACCGTCGCAAGACCACAAAGCTGTCTTTGACGGCGACCAAGGTCCGAACACCGGCGGCATGGGCGCCTACTCGGATTCAAGAATCCTCACCGGGCAGCAGCGCCAGGAAATTCTCGATACCGTGATGCGTCCGGTTATCGATGGCATGGCCGCCTCCGGCACGCCTTTTGCCGGGTTCCTCTACGCCGGACTCATGATGACCGCCGCTGGGCCGAAAGTCCTCGAATTCAACGTCCGCTTGGGCGACCCTGAAACGCAGTGCCTGCTGCACCGCTTGGATTGCGATTTCGCGGCTTTTCTCTACGAAGCCGCGCGCGGCCACGCCGACGAGAAACTGCTGCGGTTTCGCGCGGACCCGTCGGTGTGCGTGGTTATGGCCTCGCCGGGCTATCCGGCCAAACCGCGCACGGGCCAGGTGATCGAAGGAATCGAAGCGGCCGAAGCCAACGGTGCGACGGTTTTTCATGCCGGCACACGCGCGACGCCGGAAGGCATTGTGACGGCGGGCGGGCGCGTCCTGGGGGTCACGCACTCGGGCGCAAGCCTGGCAGCGGCGATCCACAACACCTACGAAGCGGTGAAGAAGATCCGCTTCGAAGGCATGCACTACCGCTCTGATATTGGACGAAAGGGCTTGTCCCGCTACAATGAACACTAGCGGGGACGTAGCTCAGCTGGATAGAGCGTCCGCCTCCTAAGCGGAAGGCCGGCAGTTCGAATCTGCCCGTCCCTACCACGCGCCAGGCCCCCGACTGGAGCGCCCATAAAGGAGCCATGCCCGCGAAGCCGTTCGTTCATCTGCACTGTCACACGGACTATTCGCTGCTCGATGGAGCCTGCGAAATCGGCCAGCTCGTGGACCTGGCCGAGCGCCAGGAGATGCCCGCGGTGGCGCTCACTGACCACGGCAACCTGTTTGGCGCGGTCGAGTTCTACACCAAGGCCAAGGAACACGGCGTCCAGCCCATCATTGGCTGCGAACTCTACGTCACCCAGCAAAGCAGTTCCGTCAAGACGGAGTCCAACCGCTACAACCACCTCGTCGTCCTGTGCGAGAACCAGGAAGGCTACCGGAACCTGATCACGCTGGTCACCTCGGGCCACCTGGACGGCTTTTACTACAAGCCGCGCATCGACAAGGATCTGCTGGCGCGGCACTGCAAGGGACTGATCGCGATGTCGGCCTGCCTGCGCGGCGACATCAACGAGACACTGCTGGCGGACCGCTACGAAGACGCGCGCCGGTTGGCCTATCAGTATCAGGACATCTTTGGACGGGGCAATTTTTTCCTGGAGATTCAGGACCACGACCTCGACGCCGACAAGAAAGTGACGCCGCTCATCTCGCGCCTTTCGATGGACACGTCCATCCCCATGGTGGCGACCAACGATGCGCATTACCTGCGGCACGACGACGCCCGCGCGCACGAAGTCATGCTCTGCATTCAAACCGGCAAGACCATGTCCGATCCGGCGCGGATGCGTTTCACGACTCCCCAGTTCTTTCTCAAGACCCGCGATGAGATGATGCGGATCTTTGGCGAGGTGGAGGAGGCGCTCGACCGCACCTGGCAGATCGCCGAACGCTGCAAGATCAGCCTGGACAAAGTCAAGGAGCCGTTCCCGCGCTTTGACGTTCCGAAAGAGCATACCACCGACACCTATTTCGAGTACGTCGCACGCCAGGGCTTCGAGAAGCGGCGCGCGCGCCTTGAGGCGCTGCGCGCCGAAGGACGCCTGCGCCACGACCTGGGCCAGTACCAGGAGCGGCTGGACTACGAAATCAAGCTGATCCAGCAGATGAAGTTTTCCGGATACTTTCTGATCGTCTGGGACTTCATTCGTTACTCCAAGTCGAAGGGGATTCCGGTCGGTCCCGGACGTGGATCGGCCGCGGGAAGCCTGGTCAGCTATGCGATGGAAATCACCGACATCGACCCGCTGCATTACGGCCTGCTGTTCGAGCGCTTTCTCAACCCGGAACGCGTCAGCTTGCCCGATATCGACATCGACTTTTGCACCAACCGCCGGGGTGAAGTCATCCAGTACGTCACCGAGAAATACGGCCGCGAGCAGGTGGCGCAGATCATCACGTTTGGTTCGCTGGGCGCCAAACAGGCACTGAAAGACGTTGGCCGCGCGCTCGACATGGCCTTTGGCGAAGTGGACCGGATCACCAAACTGATTCCCGCCCAGCCGTTGAACATCAAGCTCAAGGACGCGCTCGAGGCCGAACCGCAGATCAAGGAAGAAGCGGCCAAGGACGCGCGGGTGGCGGAAATGCTGGCCATCGCGCAGCGTCTGGAGGGCATGGCGCGCAACGCCTCTATCCATGCCGCCGGAGTGGTGATCGCGCCCGAACCTCTCAAGCACCTCGTACCGCTGTATCGGACCAACAAAGACGAAATCGTCACCCAGTACGACATGAGCTGGCTCGAGAAACTCGGCCTGCTCAAAATGGACTTTCTGGGGCTGACCACCCTCACCATCGTCCACGACGCGCTCAACCTGATTGACGAAACGCGCGGCGTTCGCCTCAAGCCAGAAGACCTGCCGCTTGACGACCCGAAGACGTACCGCGAGATCTTCTCGCGCGGTCTCACCGACGGTGTGTTCCAGTTCGAATCCGCCGGCATGAAAGACATTCTCCGGCGCTACGTTCCGGAACGGGTTGAAGACCTGATTGCGCTCAACGCCCTCTACCGCCCCGGTCCGATGGGCATGATCGACGACTTCATCGACCGCAAGCACGGCCGGAAGGAAGTGGTCTACGACCTGCCGGTGATGAAGGAAATTTTGGAAGAGACCTACGGCGTAATGGTCTACCAGGAGCAGGTCATGCAACTGGCCAACGTGCTGGCTGGGTATTCGCTGGGCGAAGCCGACCTGCTGCGCCGTGCGATGGGGAAGAAGAAGGTTGAAGAAATGGCGGCCCAGCGCGAACGCTTTCTCGCCGGGGCCGCCAAGAAGGGTTTTCCGGCCAGGAAAGCGGAAAAGATCTTCGACCTGATGGAGAAGTTCGCCGGCTACGGCTTCAACAAGTCGCACTCGGCCGCCTACGCCTATCTCGCCTTCGTTACGGGCTATCTCAAGGCTCATTATCCGGTCGAGTTCATGGCCGCGCTGCTCACGTCGGAAACCGGCAAGCCCGACAAGATTGTTAAGTACATCAACGAGTGCCGCGACCTTGGGATTCGTGTTCTGCCCCCGGACGTCAACGCCAGCCATACCCACTTCACACCGGACGGGGGTGCGATTCGCTTTGGTCTGGCGGCGGTAAAGATTGTGGGGTCTAACGCGGTCGAAGCGATTCTGACGGCGCGGCGGGAAGGAGGGACTTTCAAGTCGCTCTACGATTTTTGCGAGCGCGTGGACTTGGGCGCCACCAACAAGCGCGTCATCGAGAACCTGATCAAGTCCGGCGCCATGGACTCGCTCGAAGGAACCCGCTCGCAGAATTTCGCCGCCATCGAAGATTGCATGGAAGCCGGACAGCGGGCCGCGCGCGACCGAGCCTTGGGACAGGGCGGTCTGTTCGGCAGCCTGCTCGATTCCTCCGAACCGGTGCATCCCGCAAAGCCGCTCCCCAACGTTCCCGCATGGACGGCGAAAGAGAACCTGCGGGGTGAAAAGGAAACCATCGGCTTCTACGTGACCGGCCACCCGCTGGACGAGTACCGTTGGAAGATCACCGAGGTTGCGACACACAACACCGCCACGCTCGCCGAACTCGAGAAAGGCGCCGACATCGCCATCTGCGGCGTGCTGGTCGGAGTACAGCGACGGCGAAACAAAGAAGGCAAACTCTGGGCGGCGATGCAACTGGAAGACTGGAACGGTTCGGTCGAGGCGCTGGTCTTTCCGAAGGCGTTTGAAGCCATCGGCAAGGACATCGAGGAGGACCGCGCGGTCATGGTAAAAGCCAAGGCGCTTCCCGATGAGGGCAACCCGAAGATTTCGATCCAGGAGATCATCCCACTCGATAATCTTCGCGTGCCGTTCCCGGCTGTCATCTCCATCCGGGTGCGCCTGGGGTCGAACGGCAGCGAAACCGACAAAGCTCAGGAACTCGAACAGCTCTTCATCCGCAAGCCGGGCGATACGGAAGTCCGGCTGCGCCTGGAAAAGCCGCGCGACTTTACCGTCCTGCTTGACCTTTCCGGCAAAGTGCGCCCGGATAAGGAATTCCAGAGTGAGATCACGCGCATCTGCGGACCCGAATCGTTTGAGGTGCTAGCCTCATAAGAGGTAAATCGAATGTCCGATCCTGACGCGGACCTGCGCATCAACGATCTCGAACGGGAGATCTCGCAACTACAATTGTCGAGTACCGGGGCGCGGGCCCGGCTGGACGAGCTGCAAACTGAGCTCAAGAATCTGCGCGGAGAGCACGGCTTGAGTCTCGCCTGGGAGCGGGTCAAGTTGGCGCGCCATCCCAAGCGGCCGCACGCCATCGATTACATGCAGCGCCTGGCGCCCGATTTTCAGGAGATTCGTGGTGATCGCGCTTTCGGCGAAGATCCCGCCATCATTTGCGGCTACGGCGCTATAGAAGGCGCACCGGTGATGATTATCGGCCAGGAGAAAGGCCGCGACACCAAGCAGAAACTGCACCGCAACTTCGGCATGCCCAAACCCGAAGGCTACCGCAAGGCGCTGCGGTGCATGCAACTGGCCGCGAAATTCCGCCGTCCCGTGATTACCTTTCTCGACACCCCCGGCGCCTACCCGGGCATCGATGCCGAAGAGCGTGGCCAGGCACAAGCCATCGCGCTCAACCTGCGCGAGATGGCGCGCATAGAAAGTCCGATCATCGTTGTCGTCATCGGCGAAGGCGGAAGCGGAGGAGCGCTGGCGCTGGGCGTCGGCAACCGTGTTTACATGCTGGAGAATTCGATTTACAGCGTGATTTCGCCCGAAAGCTGCGCCGCGATCATCTACCGTGACGCCAGCAAAGGCGAGGCTGCGGCGCTGGCGCTGAAAATCACCGCCGGTGACCTCTCGCGTCTCGACCTGATCGACGGAATCATCCCCGAACCGGCTGGAGGCGCCCAGGAAGACTACGACAAGGCCGCTGAGTTGCTGAAGCAAACGCTGCTGGCGGCCCTCATCGAGCTACAACCCTTGACCCCCGCCCAATTGATTGAACAGCGCTACGAGCGCTTTCGGCAGATGGGTAATTTCTTCGAGGAATGACCGGCCGCATGAACCGCAAGACCGGCATTCTCATCGCAGTTCTCGCCGTCCTCGCCTTCCTTGGTTTGCTCACCTACAGCATGTTCAGCCTGCGCAAGAACCGTGTGGAAGTGTGTATCACCTGGAACGGCCGCACCGAGTGCGCCAAAGCCGCCGGTTCGACTCAGCAGGAGTCCGTCCGCACCGCCACGGACAAAGCCTGCGCCCTGCTTTCGTCGGGTATGACGGATTCGATGAACTGCTCGCACGCCACCCCGGCCAAGGTGACGTGGCTTGATTGAAGGCGCGGCTGAATCGAGGGCTTAGTTGGCCGGCTGATTCGCTTGAATCGCGGTGAACTCGCCCGCGACTCCCATGGGCTGCACGTCCACGGATCCGGCCATCTTGGCGGGTGTTTCGAGCGTTCCCGTGTGCACGATCGTCAGTTCCTGGCCTTCGTAGTCGGTCTTGTACTGGAAGGTGAGCTTCTTTTCCTCCACCTTGCCGGTGATCTTGAGTTCAAGCTGGCCAGACTTGCAGCTTCCGGCCAGGTCCTGGCCCGTCTGGGTAAGCGTGCACTCAAAGTCGCTTTCATGACCCTGGATGTTGGAGTGGAGTTTCCACTGGCCTGAGATTTCGCTGGCCGCCGCCGGCGCAACCACGGCCATTGCGGCGAAAAGGGCAGGGAGGAAGAGGGATTTCATACTCACCACCATAGTTGACACACAGTGCCATTGTCAACTCACCATGTCATATCTGCCCGCCATATGCGACCATGGGATTATGATGCCGAAATCCTCCCCCACCATGCAGGTCCGCAAACAGGACTTCGTGCGCGGCGCAATCTGGGACGCGGCGATGGACCTCTTCACGGAAAAAGGGTTCGAGCAGACCACGATTGACGAGATCGCGCTGGCCGCGGGTGTGTCCCGGCGGTCGTTTTTCCGGTACTTCTCGTCGAAGAACGACCTGATGGGCCAGGGCATCCTGACGTACAGCACCGCGCTCCAGGACGCCATCAGGGCGTGTCCCAGGGCGCTTCCGCCGCTCGAAGTGATCCGGCGGACCGTTCTGTCGGTGGCTACGGCCGCGGCGCGGTTTCCGCGCACGCGCAAGATCGTGCGCCTGGCGCTGGAGAGTCCGGCGGCCAGGGAAGCGCAACTCTCGCGCTGGGCGGAACTGGAAAACGCGGTGGCCAGCGCCTTTGCCTTGCGGCGCAAGAGCGCGCCGGCCGAGACGCCGCGTCTCTGCGCTGGACTGACTCTCTCGCTGCTGGACGCCTGCTTCAGATCGTGGAGCGGCCAGGACGGCGAGGATATGTCGGCGACCGTCGAGCGGCTGTTTATGCAGTTGACGCGGCTGGTCTGCCCCGAAGCCGCTACCGCAGATCGAGCATGACGACCGACTTGGCGGGCAGGGTTGCCGTAAGCCCGCCCGGCGACACGGTGGCGCCGCCGAAGGCGGCTGGCTTGACCACCACCGGCTGCTCGAAGGTGTTGTGCGAGTTGATGGCCACACCGGTCAGGATGCGCCCGCTCACCGAGGCGGGAGAGGCGCCTGCGAGCTTCGCCGTCACCGTGATGGCGTGGTTGGGGTCGACGTTGACCAGCCCGATGTGAATGCGGCCGTCCTGGCCGCGAACCGCCGATGCGCTCACCGCCGGCATCGTCGCGGCGTCCTTGTTGTACCACGGCGAGGCGATCTCCACCGCCAGCGCCGTCGCATCCTGGTAGGACTTAAACATCTCAAACACGTGATAGGTGGGCGTGAGGACCATCTTTTCGTCCCGGGTGAGGATCATCGCCTGCAGGACGTTGATCATCTGAGCGATGTTGGCCATCTTGAGGCGGCCGGCGTGCTTGGTGAAGATGTTGACGTTGAGCGCGGCCACCAGCGCGTCGCGAAGCGTGTTCTGCTGGTACAGGAAGCCCGGGTTCGTTCCGGGTTCGACGTCAAACCACGTTCCCCACTCGTCCACGGCCAGCCATACACGCTTCTTCGGATCGTACTTGTCCATGATGGCCGCGTGCCGCGTAATGATGCCGTCCATGCGCAGCGTGGCTTGCAGTGTCTTGGCGTATTCCGCCTCGTCGAACACGGTCGCCGAACCCTTCTGCGCCCAGGTGCGCGTGATGGTGTAGTAGTGCAGCCCGATGGCGTCAAAGGACCGCCCGGCATCGCGCATCATGACTTCCATCCAGTGATAATCCTCGTCCGAAGGGCCGGAAGCCGACTTCAGGATCCTGACTCCTTTCGGTACCTTGACAAAAGTCGAATAGCGCCGCGTGACGTCCGCCGCGTATTCGGCGCGCATGCTGCCGCCGCAGCCCCAAAGCTCGTTGCCCAAGCCGATGTAAGGGAGTTTCCAGGGCTCCTTCCTGCCGTTGGCCGCGCGTTCGGAGGCGAGCGAACCCGCCGGTGAGGTCACGTACTCGACCCATTCGGCCAGTTCGCGCGGCGGAGCGGAACCGACGTTGCCGCTGATGTAGGCTTCGGCGCCCAGCATTTCGGCGAAATCCAGGAATTCATGTGTGCCGAAGGTATTGGGCTCGGTTACGCCACCCCAATGCGTATTGATCTTGACCGGCCGTTTGGAGCGCGGTCCGACACCTTCACGCCAGTTATACTCGTCGGCGAAGCAGCCGCCGGGCCAGCGAATCACCGGCACTTTCAGGTCGCGCAGCGCCTGTAGGACGTCGTTGCGATAGCCGCGGGTGTTCGGAATCCTGGAGTCCTCTCCCACCCAAATGCCGCCGTAGATTCCGGCGCCTAAGTGTTCGGCAAACTGGCCGAACACCTGGCGGTTTACCTGAGGTCCGGGTTGATCGGCGCGGATGGTCAGGGTGGCGGAGGGGTTCTGCTGGGCCATAACGCCCCAAGCCGAGACGAAGAAGGTGAGCAGCATCCGGTTGGTCATGTTGTGATCCTTTCGACGGCGCTTACATTCTATACTCCCGGTCTTGCGCGGAGGTCTTGCGCGGAGGTCTTGCGCGGAGGTCTTGCGCGGAGGGAATGATCAGCCCGAGCTTTCGGCGCACCGCTCAGTCAGCCGCCGGAAGGTCAGACACAGTTCCAGTGCGCGGTTCTTAGAACGTATAACGGAGCATCATCACGATGCGGCGGTTGCCACCGTTTGTGTTGCCTTCCAGGCCGAATCCGGCGTTGCTGACGGTCGCGGTTGGGATACCGTAATTCCGGGTGTTGGTGGAGTTGTAGAACTCGCAACGGTATTGCAACGTGTGCCCTTCCCAGAGCTTGAAACTCTTCAGCACGGCGAAATCGAGTTGATTGATGCCGTCGGCGCGGAGCACGTTGCGGCCGACGTTGCCCAGGGGCCGGGCCGCGGTCACCTGTGTGAACAGCGTCCGGCCGCCGGCGGCGATGATCTCGGGCAGTTTCATGCCCGACAGGTCCATGGTGGTATTCAAGTTCGGCCGGATGGAGTTGCCGATGAGCGAGTCAATGCCCGAGAGACGGAAGCCCGGATCGTTGCCGGACAGGGGCGTAAACGGCGCGCCGCTTTGCAGCGTCAGGAACCCGCTTATCTGCCAGCCTCCCACAATGCGCCCCAGGAAGCCTTCCTGGCTGCGCAGGAAGGGCAATTCGTAGACGCCGTTGACGACAAAGCGGCGTGGCCGGTCGTAAGTGGAGCGCGCACGCTCGGCGCGCCGGTTGTAGCTGTCCTGCGCCACAGCCACCTCGGCCGAAGACGAGTTGAAAATTTCGGACTGGTCGTCGATAAACGAACTCCAGGTGTAATGCGAAGCCATCGAAAAACTGCGGGAGAGGCGCTTTTCCACGCTCACCTGCAGGGAGTGGTAGGTCGATGAACCGACGTTGGCGCGCAGGCGCCGCACACCTTCGGCTGGATTCACGCGCACGGCGCCGCCGGTTCCCGGAACCGTCGGGTTTCCATCCACGCTCGAAAACAGCGCGGTGCCCTTGGTGCCGACATAACCGAGCGTGAGAGCCCAGTCTTGGGCGAGGGTTCGCTGCACCTGCGCGCTGACCTGTTCGGCCAGCGGGGCGCGGAAGTCACCCGCCACAATGGTGCGGGTCACGCTGAGCGGGTTGGCGATGGGCGGCGGTTGCTGTCCGCCGATGCCCCAGTTGTAGATCGTCGTGTAACTGTTGGGGCTGCGGGCGGCCAGGTTGTTGACACGCGTAAAGGGGAACGCGCTGTAGATGTTGAGAAAGATGTTGTTGAACACCAGGTCGTAGGTGCGGGAATATCCGGCACGAAACGTCGTCTTTTCGTCAATCCGGTAGTTGAAGCCGACGCGAGGCGCCCAGTTGTTGGTGTCCCGCGGCGGGACCGGTGTGAACTTGTACCGGGGGTCGTTGTTGTTCTGGGCCACCACCCGGTCGTTGACTTCTTTGAGGAAATCAGTCGGGTTTCCCGGCGTTTCGTAGCGCACGCCGTAGGTCAGCGTGAAGCGGGGCGTGATGCGCCATTCATCCTGGAGGTAGAAGAAGTAGTCGTAGTATTGGTACGCTTGCCAGCGGCCGACGCCCGGCAGGAACGTGTTGACCGAGGCGGTTTGCCCGATGTCGGCTACCAGGTCGTTCAGGGTGTTGTAAACCAGCCGCCCGCGAATCGTCGGGTTGAAGTCCTGATTCTGGTCCTGCCTCCGAATGTCGATCCCGAACTTCATCGAGTGGTTGCCCTTCAACCATCCGAAATTGTTTTGAAGCTGGTAGTTGTTGAGCACCTGTGCTTGAGGCAGGTTGACGGCCAGCCCGATGGCGGTTCGCGACGCGGCGGCGTTGAAGCCGTTGAGCCCAAGTTCCGGCACTTCGAGCGAAGGAATTGTGACGGCGCGCTCGTCGGCCGCCGAAGTCACCGAATCCAGGCGCTGGTAGTTCAGCCGGAGTTCGTTGAACATGGTGGGCGACAGGGAACTGTTGAGGTTCACCGCGCCCGCGTAGCGCTTGGCCGGTGTTCGGTTCGTGAGCCCAAAGGGCACCGCCTGCCCGCTGACCTCGGTCCGGTCGTCGTACATGAAGCGGAACATCAGGCTGTGCTTGTCGGTCAGGCGGTGGTCCACTTTACCCATCCACTGCCAGAAATCCCCGGTGACCGCGGCGGCGCCGCTTAACGTGCCGATCGGCACCGTATAGCTTTGGCCCTGGTGGGTGAACCTCACGGTCTGACCCGTGGGTGTTTGTGCGGCGGGCAGAAAGTCGAGCAGCGCCTTGACCTGTGGAAGGCTGCCCGCGGCGCCTTGGATGATGGTCTTTCCCTCGGCGGTCGGCGCGCCGGTAATGCTGGTGCCCGACTGAAACTGCCGGTCCGTCCAGCGCAAGCCGGAAGCGAAGAAAAACGTCCGGTCCTTGATGATCTTTCCGCCCACGGTTCCGGCAAACTGGTTCTCTACGCGCCACGGCGCCTTCGTGAACACCCGCTTGTCGAGGTTACTGCGGGAATTCAGAGGATTGCCGTTGTAGCTCCAGTAGGCCGAACCATGATAAGAATTGGTGCCGCTTTTCGTGATGATGTTGACGACCGACCCGGCGGCGCGCCCGTACTCAGGCAGGAACTGGTTGGTGACAAGGCGGAATTCGGAGACCGAGTCAGGGTTGTTGATCTCCTGAACCAGTCCGCCGACGCTCGGGTTGTTCGAATCCTGCCCGTCGATCATGAAGTTGTTCGAGCGGGTGCGCATGCCGTTAACGGAGAAGCTGACGCCACCGGAGGCAAAGGAATTGTTGCCCGATGACAACTGGCTGACGCCCGCCACGCTCAAAGCGAGGTTCAACACATTCCGGTTCGGCGCCAGCGGCAGTTCGGTAATGCGCTTCACATCGAAGTTGACACCGACTTCGGCGTTCGTCGTATTGATCAGCGGAGCATCGCTGGTCACGCTGATGGTTTCGGTTACGCCGGCCACCGACAAGCGAATGTCCAGGTCAGCGTCCTGCCCCAACCGTAAGACGATCGGACCCTGAACGTACTTACCGAAACCCGCTTTTTCAACCGTAACCTCGTAATTACCCGGTGGTATCTGCAACGCCCGGAACGTTCCTTCGGTGGTGGTGCTCAACTCCCGAACCGCGTTCGTATCCAGGTTCCGAACCCTGACCGACGCCGCGGCGACCGCCGCGCCCGTGGCGTCCTTTACCGTGCCAAGAATCTCACCGGCGGTCGTTTGCGCGTTTGCGGACCCCGCCAGAAGACCTGTTGCCAAAAGCCATAACGCAGACCGATACATAATTAACCCCTGACAAAAGACTACAAGCCAAGTAGACCTGTGGTGGATCAAGCGTAACACGAGATTGTCCAAAAGAAAGGGAAAAATGTAACTTTGCGATGTTAATGAAGGTTCAGGTACGCCAGAAGAGCCGTTCTTCGGTGCGGCGGAAGAAACCGTCGGTCATGCCAGCGATGTAATCGCATACAACCCGGTGGACAGGTTGGCTATTAATCCTCTCCCAGTGCGAGGCGGGCAGCATGGCGGGGTTCGAGACGAAGTAGCGAAACAAGCGGGATATGGATTCGGCCGCCCGCTCGCGTACGGCGCTCAGAGTCAAGGTCGAATAGACGTGCTCGAACAAGAACTTCTTCAAGGCGCGGTTAGCGGCGGCGGCGGGCGGCGTCATGGCCACCAGGCGGCGGGAACAGATCCGCACATCTTCTATGGTTTCCACTCCCGAAGACGCGACTTCGCACCCGGTGCCTTCAATCAAGCCGGTTACCAGGAGGTCGATCAGCCGCCGTTGAACTTCCTGAAACAGGAGGCCGGGATCCGCTGAGGGGAACCGCACCCTGGCAGCCTCAAGCAAAGGCGCGTACTCGGGGACGGAAGCCGCAATTTCTCCGGTGGTGAACAACCCCGCCGAGAAGCCATCGTCCAGGTCGGCGGTATTATAGGCGCACTCGTCGGCCAGGTCGATGAGTTGGGCTTCGAGCGGAGGCATTTGCCCCGGCAGATACTCTTCAAACTCGGGCGCCTCGCCGGGTTGGATGTCCTTGGAGTGTTTGAGCATTCCCTCCCGGACCTCGAACGTCAGGTTGAGTCCGGGAAACCGGGCGTACCGCCGCTCGAACGATTCGACGATCCGTATCGCGTGGACGTTGTGATTAAACCGGTCGCCGAACTTTTGCATCTCGTTGTCGAGCGCGTCCTCGCCGGCATGCGCGAACGGCGGATGCCCAATGTCGTGGCCCAATGCCAGGGTCTCGGTGAGGTCCTCGTTCAAACCGAGCGCGCAGGCAAGAGTGCGGGCAATCTGGCTGACCTCGATGGTATGCGTCAGCCGGTTGCGGAAGTGGTCGGAAAAGCCTGTGCCAAAAACCTGGGTCTTATCTTCCAGGCGCCGGAAGGAGCGGGCGTGGACAATGCGGTCGCGGTCGCGCTGAAAGTCGTTGCGGTAGGGATGAGGCGGCTCGGCATAACGCCGCCCGAGAAGACTGTTCCCGGGATAGCGGAGCCGGCTCGAGATCACTTCTTCGGAGTGATCTCGCTGAGCGCGTTCATGGCAGCCTGCCCAGTGGCGCCGGAAACGGTGCGGAGCGGCTCGAGAAGCTTCTGCGCTTCCTGAGGATTCTTGGGCGCGATCACCCGCGCCAAGGCGATGGTGGCCTGGTCTTTGGAGACCAGCACGGAGGGGTGCGCCACGACGTCCCGCAGCATCTTTTCGGCGTCCGCGGACTTGCCTTCGGAAACCAGAATATCGGCGAGAGACAGCTTGGCGAGAGAAGCATAGCCGGTCTTGCCCGAATCCGCCGCGGCTCTCAAGTACTTCTCGGCGTCCTGGAGTTTCCCCCGGTCGGCAGCCGAGGTTCCCAACATGAAGTTGGCAATGGCGGCTTCATCACTACCCTTGTACTTGGAAATAATGTCCGTGAAGGCCTTCTGGACCGCGGCGTCCTTTTCCGCTTGGGAGTTGAAGGACTTGATGAAGGGATTTCCCACCGGGCTCGCTGGCGCGTTTTGGGCCTGGAGAGCGTCGGCCAAAGCCTGTTGGCGGGCGGTGTGTTGAGTGCGCGTGTAGAAATAAGCGCCTCCCGCAATGACCAGGATGGCCAAAGCGATGCCGCCGTAGCGGTACAGGAGGCCTCGATGCTCTCCCAGGTACTCTACGGTGTGCGTGACTTCGACGGCAAACCGGTCCGTCTTGAGATCTTTACGGGTGATGCGGTTCACTGGAACTCCAGGCAGGAAAAACTCATTTTAACACGCGCCAACGCGCGCGCACCGGACACACTTCCGGCGTGTCCGGTGCGGATCAGACTGGTTCAACCTCGGCTGGCTACTTGAAGCTGGCGAGCGAGGCGGCCTCGTCTTCAAAGACTTCGAAGACGGTGTAAAGCTTGGTGATCTGCAACAGATCCTTTACGCGCTTCGTCAAATTCAACAGTTTCATCTGACCGCCGGCATTCTGCACGGTGGTAAAGCTGCTGACCAATTCGCCAATTCCCGAGCTGTCGATGTAGCTGATTTCGCCCAGGTTAAGGATGACCTTCTTGGAACCCTTGGTGATCAGGTCTTTGACGAGATCCCGAAAGGCGGAAGACCCTTCGCCGAGCGTGATCCGGCCGGCGGCGTCAACGATGGTCACGTCGCCGACTTGGCGGGTGCTAAGTTTTAGGCTCACTGAGTGCGACCTCCAAAAATCGTTGCGAAGCCTTCAGGCTTCGCTTTGCAGATACTTCCTCATGGTGACTTCCGTGCCGCGGCGCGGCTCTGAAGTGACCAAGACTTCATCGACGAAGGCGCGAACGATCATCATGCCGCGGCCGGACTGATTGAGGAGGTTCTCCTCGGCGAGCGGGTCCGGCTGGCAGTCGGGCGTATACCCATCGCCTTCGTCACCAATCTTCACAATTACGGCGTTCTCCTCGCGGGAGACCACCAAATGCACTTTCTTATTGAGGCTGTAGCGGTTGCCGTGAACCACCGCGTTGGTCATGATTTCGCGGACAGCCATCCCCAGTTCGTAGCGGCCTTCTTCCTGCAAGCCGGCTTCTTTGGCGACCTTCAGGACCGCCTCTTCGGCGAGGTCGACTGTGTCGAGACTCGATTCCAGGAACGTATCAATATGGCCCACGGCGGCCGCTTTCCCTTTTCGAACAGTTTGGCCGCGCAACGGGCCAAGCGAATTCTGAACGTAAAATAAGCGCGACCCCGAAGTCAAGCGAGCCGGCTGGCCCGGCTGGCCAACCGCTCGCCGGTGTGCCGCCCGCGTGTAGAATGAGGTCCGGGCTATGAAGAGGCGCAGTTTCCTGCAAGGCGCTCTGGCGCCGGCCATTGTGACCAAGCGCCGCGCCAACGTCGTGGTCTTCATGACCGACGATCACGGCGCCTGGGCTTGGGGACGAGGCGGGTGCGGCGATATCCAGACGCCTCACATGGACCGGCTCGCCGCAACTGGAGTCGAATTTCGCAATGCGTTTGCGGCGACGCCGGTCTGCTCTCCCAGCCGCATGACGTATATGACAGGGCTCCTGCCTTCGCAGCACGGCGTTCAGGACTACCTGGTTGCCGAAGATACCACCGGGCCGCAAAGCCGCCGGTGGCTGGAAGGCCACCTGACCTACAGCGAGGTGCTGCGCGATGCGGGTTACTCGCTGGGTCTGGCCGGCAAGTGGCACATGGGCATGGACGAGTGCGCCCAGGCCGGCTTCACTTGGTGGGCCACCGTCCCTGGAGGTGGCGGGACCTACCGCAATCCCACCTTTGTCCGCAACGGCGAGAGCATCCCGGCAGACGGCTTTAAAACCGACTTGCAGGGCGATTTCGCGCTGCAATTCCTGGACGGGCAGAAATCGAGCAAGGATCCTTTTTACCTGCTCATGCCTTTCTATGCGCCGCATACGCCGTTCGACTTTCAACCCGGGAAGTACCTCGACTTGTATGCCGGCTCGAAGTTCGCATGCTATCCCCGAACCGCGATGCACCCGGCGCAGAACCCTGTGTATCGCAAACATCACGGCAACCGTGACAGTATGCTGGGCTATTCGGCGCTGATTTCGGGCGCGGACGCCAATATCGGCCGGGTGCTCGAAAAGTTGGACCAGATCGGCGCGCGTGAAAACACTCTGGTGGTCTTCACGGCGGACCAGGGATGGAACGCCGGTCACCACGGCGTGTGGGGGAAGGGTAATGGCACCTGGCCCTTTAACATGTACGAGGAATCGATCCGCGTTCCCATGACATGGACGATGCCCGGGCGGATTCGCCCGGGTGTTTGCGATGCGTTGGTCTCAAATTACGACTACTTCGATACGATTCTGGATTTTCTCGACGTGCCGCGTCCGGCAACCGGCCATC